>JBOGXL010000139.1:0-6635 GCA_050694575.1 Actinomycetota bacterium
GTCGCCTATCACGACTATGGCGCCGAACCCCGCCGTGACCTTGATCTTCTGGATGGGGGAGTCCGGCTCGGGGGGAGCGGGTGGCGCCTCGGCCATGGGTTGGTCCCCGCCGAGGAGCCTGTCGGCCTCCTCCGGGGAAAGCTCACCCCGGGCCACCTGCTCGAGGATGGAGCGGCGGTCCACGGACATGTGCGGAGTATAAAGCGAATGTTGCTATCTGACAAGTCCTACTTGCCAGATGATGAGCTAACCGAGGTCCTTGAGGAAGGGCTCGACGGCCGCCCGGAAGCCGTCGGCCCGCTCGATAAGGGCCCCGTGGCCGGCTTGCGGGATCATCTCGACACGCGCGCCTGGGATCAGGTCGGCCAGCTCCTCGGAGTAGCGCGGCGGCACGAGCACGTCCTCGTCCCCGACGACCACGAGCGTCGGGGCCGTGATCCGGCCGACCCTGTCCCGCGCGTCGTGGGCTATGTCGGCCCGCCATTGGCGGATCATCCCGCCCGGCCCCCGCTCGTTGGGCGCGGCCCGCGCCGCCGCGCGCAGCATCTCCAAGGGGCCCGGATCGGCGAAGAAGCGATGCGTGTAGAGGTCGAGGGCGCCCTGATCGGTGACCGCGTCCGGCGTCGCCGTCGCGACGAACTGCTCCCACAACGAAAAGCGCAGCTTCAGCCACGTATCCGAGGTCGCCCACGTCGCGTACAGGATGAGTCCCCGTACCCGTTCGGGCTTGGCCAGCGCGAGCTCTTGGGCTATCGCGCCGCCGAGGGAGTAGCCGAGGACGTCCGCCTGCTCGATGCCCAGCTCGTCCAACAGGCCGAGCGCATCGGCGGCCATGTCGGCCGCCGTGTAGTCGCTCTCGACGGCAGACGAGCCGCCGGTGTCGCGATTGTCGAAGGCGATGACGCGCCGGATCTCGGACATCCACCCCGTGTGGAATCCCCAGATCGCGATGGGGAGCCCCGTCCCGGAGATCAGCAGCAGCGGGAACCCGTCGCCGAACGTCTCGGCGTTGAGCGTGACGTCGCCGACCGTGTACGCGGGCACGGCGGCTATCCTAGGCGTCTCCAAGGTGGGGAGGCGAAATGTCCCAGGAGGGAGCGAAGCGACTCGCTCAGAACGACGTCGTTCTGGTCGACATCAAGGATCGCGTAGCAACCGTCACGCTGAACCGTCCCGACAAGCTCAACGCGGTGTCGCCCGCGGTGTTCGCCGGTCTGTTCGAAGCCGGCAAACAGATCGAAGCCGACGACGACATCCGCGCCGTGCTTTTGCGCGGTAAAGGCCGTGCGTTCTGCTCGGGTCTCGACCTCGCTTCGCTCCAGGCCTTCGGCTCGGGCAACGCCGGCGGCAACGGCGACGCCGACTCTCGCAACGTCGACGGGGCGCAGGCGCAGGGTGGATTCGCGATCTGGCAGTCGATGTCCAAACCCGTCGTGGCCGCCGTCCAGGGCTACGCCTTGGGGGCCGGCTTCCAGCTCGCCCTCGCCGCCGACATCCGCATCGCCGCAGACGACGCCGTGATGTCCGTTTTCGAGATCACCTACGGGCTCGTGCCCGACCTCGGCGGGACCCAGCTCCTTCCACCCATCGTCGGGCCGGCGAAGGCCAAGGAGCTCATCTGGACGGCCAAGCGCATCTCGGCGACGGAGGCCGAAGGGCTCGGCATCGTCAACCGCGTCGTGCCGCGCGACCAGCTCGAGGACGAAGCGCGCGCGTTCGCCTCAGATCTCGCCTCGCGTCCGCCGCTGCCCATCGGATTCTCGAAGAAGCTCGTGAACGACTCGTCGCGCATGACCCTCGAGGAGGGGATGCGCGGGGAGATCGAGGCGCAGGTGAAGTGCATCACGTCCAATGACATGCGCGAGGCCGTCGCCGCTGCCTTCGAGAAGCGGCAGGGAACATACTCCGGCACGTGATCGGCCGCCCGGCACGGATCCTTCTCGTCGCGGTGATCCTCGTCGCGGCCTGTTCGTCCGATGACGGGGAAGCTCAGGAGCCCGGCGCGAGCGGCCCGGCTGCCTCGGCGACTCCGGAGACCGCGGGTCCGTGGTCGCGCGGCGCCGACCTTCGGACGCCGCGCACGGAGGTCGCCGTCGCGATCCTGGACGCGACGATCTACGCGGCCGGCGGGTTCACGGCCGACGGCGAAGCCAGCGATGTCGTCGAGGCGTACGACATCTCGGCGGACCGCTGGGAGCCGTCCACCCCGCTTCCCGAGCCGCTGCACCATGCCGGCCTCGCCGCGGCGTCGGGGCGCCTGTACGTGATAGGCGGGTACCGGGGCGACGGCGCCGCCTCGGCCGGCGTCTGGTCCTGGGCGCCCGGGGAGGACGACTGGCGGCGGGAGCCGCCGTTGCCGACCGCGCGCGGTGCACTTGCCGTCGCCACCGTCGAGGTCGTGGACACGACGGTGATCCACGCCGTCGGCGGTGCCACCGGCTTCGGCGGGGGCGGCGCCGAGCTGAGCGACGCCCACGAAGCCTTCGTCCTCGCCCGGAAACGGTGGAGCGATCTCGGCCCGATGCCCGGCCCGCGGGACCACCTCGCCGCGGCGTCGACGGAGGGCAAGCTGTACGTGGTCGGGGGCCGGGAGCTCGCCCTCACGAGGAATCAGGCGCGCCTGGACATCTACGACCCGCTCGTGGACCGCTGGACGCGGGGGTCGGACATGCCGACGGCGCACGGCGGCCTGTGCGCGGCGGGCACCGGGGGCCGGATATACGTGTTCGGCGGCGAGCAGCCGACCGGCACCTTTCCCCAGGCCGAGGTGTTCGGCGCGGCGGACAACGCATGGACGCAAGCCCCCCGGCTACCGACGGCTCGACACGGCCTCGGTTGCGCAGCGGAGAACGGGGATCGCCTCTATGTTGTTGGAGGTGGCCCGACGCCGGGACTGTCGGTGTCGGGATCCAACGAGATCTTGGCTGTAGGGGCTTCGGAGGACTAGCCGCCAGCGCTGGTTTTTTCCGAGAGCTGAAAGGTGAGATGCGCAAGACCCTCGCCGTCTTCCTGCTTCTCGGCACGGGCGCGTGCGCGTCTCCGCAGGTGGTGGCGTCGCGGCGTGTAGTCGCGACCTCGGCGTCCGCGCCCACCGCCAGTCCGGTTCCGGCGACACGGGCGCCGGCGACCGTGCCGGCCCAGCGCCCGGCCGCGGCTGCCGAGGGGCAGGCGCAGTCCGTTTCCCGGCCCGTCCTCGCCGCGCCCGCCGACGACATCGCGATGTTCCGCGGCCTCGGCTCGTGGATCGACGTCTTCGACCACACCGACGATCCCGCCACCGTGCTGCCGCTCGTCCGAGGCATGGCCGAGCGCGGGACGAAGACGCTCTACCTGGAGACGGCACGGTTCTCCTCGGCCACGGACATCCAGTTCCCGGCCGCGCTCGGTGCGGCTGTGGACGAGGCGAAAGCCCTCGGCATGCGCGTCGTGGCCTGGTACCCGCCCGCCTTCGACGACCTCGATCGCGACGTGAGAAGGAGTCTGGCGGCCGTCAACTACACGTCCCCCGAAGGCAACCGCTTCGACGCGTTCGGCGCCGACATCGAGTACACGCAAGAAGTTCCCGACCACGCGGATCGCTCTCGGCGCGCCGTCGAGTACTCGCGACGCCTGCGCGAAGGTGCCCCGGCCGGCTATCCGATGTCGGCCATCGTGATCCCACCGACGTCCCTCGAGTACAACCCGCAGCGCTGGCCCGGGTTCCCGTGGAACGAGCTGCGCGAGCACTACGAGGTGTTCATGGTCATGAACTACTGGACGGCTCGCGGCAAGGACGCCGCGACCGCGAACGACCTGACGCAGCGCAACGCCGTCGAGACGAAGCGGCTCACGGGTCGTCCCGTCCACGTGATAGGCGGACTGGGGGAGTACGCCGACGAGGCGCAGGTGTCGGCGTACGTCCGCGCCGCGCGCGAGTCGGGTTCGCTCGGCGGCGGGCTGTACGACTACGCCACCACGCGGGGCGAGGTCTGGGACGAGCTCCAAGCGCTGAACGGATGACCGATACGGAGCTGCGACCTGCGCGCAGCCGAGCTCAAGGACGGCGGCGAGCGTGCCGATCTCGAGGCCGGGATGGCCACGCTCTATGCCTCTGGGATGTGCCGGGAGGTGGCCCTGGACGCCATGCCTATCCACGGCGGGTACGGCTATGCGACGGAGTTCCCGGTCGAGCGCTACGCGGCTTAGCTGGAGCCGCGCCGGGCTCGGGTTCGCCGCGCCGGCTTCGCCCCCGCACCGGAGCGCTGGATCGCTTCCTCGCGTGTGCCGAGATAAGACTCGATGACCCGCGGGTGGTTCAGCACCTCGTCCGGCGTGCCCGTCGCGATCACACCTCCGAGCTCGAGAGCGATCATCTCGTCGCAGATCGACCGCAGGAGCGGCATGTCGTGCTCGATAACGAGCAGCGAGCATCCCGTCAGCTGTTGGACGCGTTGGAGCAGGGGGCCGAGGGCTTCGGTCTCCCGTTGCGCGACACCACCCGATGGTTCGTCCAGTAGGAGGATCGACGGGTCCTGCGCGAGGGTGCACGCGAGCTCGACGATGCGGCGGCTGCCCGTCGAGAGCTCACCGACGAGCTTCTCGCGGAAGGCGGTGAGGCCCATGAGCCCGATGAGCTCTTCGACGCGCTCGGCCGCCTGCAGCTCCGACTCGTAGGACGCCGGCATGTACGTGGCCGCGGCGACGATGTCCCGCGAGGCCAGGTGTCGTTCGAGCGCGACGGCGATGGTCTCGGCAACGGTGAGGGTCGGGTAGAGGCGAGCCTCCTGGAAGGATCGGCCGAGACCGAGGCGCGCACGCTCGTGCGGAGCCTTGTCGGTGACGTCGATGTTGTCCACCTCGATGCGCCCGCTGTCGATGGCAAGGAACCCCGAGATGCAGTCGAAGAGCGTCGTCTTCCCCGCTCCGTTGGCTCCGATCAGCCCGACGATCTGGCCTTGTCGCAGCTCCAGGCTCACACCGTCGACGGCTGCGATCCCACCGAACCGTTTCGAGACATCGAATGTCTCGAGGACGACGGGGGCATCCGGCGGAGGGGGAACCCGCTTCAAAGGCCTGGTCGTCGCGGCCTTCGTGGAGGTCCGGGCCTTGCGTCCGCCCGACGGCACTTTGCCGTCCCCCGAGTGTGCGCTCGCGCCCGCGATGAACACCGACCGGAGGATGTCGGGACGGTCGAGAAGCTCGCGTGAGGGCCCGGAGAATCGGACCTCGCCCTTCTCGAGGAACACGGCGCGCTCGGCGAGCGTCAAAGCCACGTTCACCGACTGCTCGACGACGATGATGGTGACGCCCGTGCGGTGGATCGTCTGCACCACGTCGATCAGTCGCCCGACGACGGTCGGTGCCAGACCCAGCGAGAGCTCGTCGATCATGAGCAGCTTCGGGTGGTTCATGAACGCTCCGGCGAGGCTGAGCATCTGTTGCTCGCCTCCCGACAGGCTCCCGGCGAGCTCGTTGCGTCTGTCGCGCAGGATCGGGAACAGATCCTCGGCCCGCGCGAGCTCATCCTCGAACCTGTCGTCGTCCCCGCGGAAGAGCCACGCGGCGAGGCGGAGGTTCTCCTTGACCGTGAGGGTCGGGAACACGGCCCGGCCCCCGGGCATCTGCACGATGCCGATCTGCGAAGTCTTGACGGCGTCGGAGTGGGTGATGTCGCGCCCGTCGTAGAAGATCGCGCCGCCCACCGGGTCGACGAGGCCGGAGATCGCTTTGAGGAGCGTCGACTTGCCGGCCCCGTTCGTCCCGAGCAAGGCGAGTATCTCGCCTTGCCTGACATCGAGGTCGACGCCGAAGAGCACCTGCACCTGGTCGTAGGCGACCTCGACGCCGCGGCAGACGAGCAGTGACTCCTGGGCGCCGAGCTTCTTCATCTCCTCCTTGAGCCGGATGGCCGTCTCGAGCGTGCGCGTGGCCTGCTCGATGTCGCGACGTACGAAGCGGAAGGCGGAGGTGCCGATGAGTCCGGCGATCGCGACGATCCCGGACAGCAGACCTATGGCGAGGCGGTAACCCTCGCTGTCGGCGAACTGGATGAGGAAGATCGAGCCGATGCTCCCCAGGCCCACGTACAGGACGGCCCACGAGAAGGCCTGGGACCGGACGCGAGGCGGCGCGACGAGCCCGACCAGCGAGAAGTACGCCGGCTGGAAGGAGCCGATTCCGACGGCGCCGAGCGTGGCGAACCCGACGGAGGCTCCCGCCCACGGGACGACGGCCATCAAGAGGAGCCCGACGGCGAAGCCCACGAACGAGAGCCCGGTGATGGTGGCGAGGTGCTGCGTCGCGTTGCGCTTGACCGCGAGTGTCGCGAAGTAGCCGCCGATGACGAGTCCAATCGCGACGCCGGCGTTCTCGAGGAACGTGACTATGCCGCGTTCGGCCGAGTCGTAGTCGTAGACGTTCTCGAAGAAGAGGGACAGGATCACGCCGATCGGCACCCATCCGACGCCGAGGAACAGGGCGCCCGTCCACAGGCGGCGAAGTGTCTTCACGTTGTAGAGCTGACGGCGTGCCTCGCCGAAGGAGACGGATCCTTCGGCAGCGACGCGTGCGGCGAGCTCGGCGTCGATCGACTCCCCGCGCACGGGCTCTCGAAGGAACGCCGCCGCGAGGATCAGAAGGAAGGTCGGGAAGGCGAG
>JBOGXL010000140.1:0-3117 GCA_050694575.1 Actinomycetota bacterium
CGTTGCGTTCGGCGCTACCGTGGCGTCTGCCTCTTCCGTGATGTAGTCGGCGTGCGACGCAGCGACCCTGTACGGCGTCTCGCTCGCGGCCAGGCCGACCAGCGCGTAGCTCCCATCGGCCGCGGTCGTCGCCTGTCGATCCGTACCCTCGACGGACAAGGCCGCTCCGGAGATCGGTTCGCCGGTGACCTCGTCTCGGACGAAGCCGGCGATGTCGTCGGCCAAGCGCAACGGGATGCTCACCGAGTGCGCGCCCCCCGCGCCGACATCCACGACGGAGTTGTTGGGAACGTACTCGTCCTTGCTCGCGCGAACGTCATGCGACCGGGAGGCCCCAACCGAGTCGAAGTGAGCAACACCATCGCTCCCGGAAGTCTGGGTCTGACCGTCGAGCTCGACAGACGCGCCGGCGATGGGCGTGCCGTCGGTCATGTCCACGACGGTTACGTCCACGGTTCCGGGTTGCGGGTTCAGATCGAAATCGAGGGACGTCGGGGTGTCGGACTCGACGACCGCGTTCGCCGATCGCGAGTCGTAGCTCTCTGCGGAGGCCGTCAGCTCGTGTGACCCCGGCGGCAGGTCGGCAAGGGTGTACGCACCGGATGTATCGGCGGTTGCCGTCTGACCATCGGTCTGGACGGTCGCGCCCGGGATCGGAAGCCCGCTCACCGCATCCCGGACGACACCGCCGACCGAGCCGGGACTGGGCTCGGGGTTGGGTTCCTCCGTCGGTGTCGCCGTCGGCTCTTCGGTCGGTGTCGCCGTCGGCGCCTCGGTCGGTGTCGGGTCCGGCGTCGGCTCCTCTGTTGGTTCGGGAGTGGCCGTCTGCGCCGCGACCGTCGGCTCGGGCGTCAGGGGGTCGGGCGTCGGCGCTTCCGTGACCTCGGGCTCCGTTTCGGTCACGACCGGCGCCTCGGTCACGACCGGCGCTTGGGTTGCTTGAGACGTCAGGGCCTGCGGCCGGACCGTCGGATCGGTCGTCGCCGTGGCCTGGGTCAGCAGCGCGCTGTCGTCCGAGGGCTGACCTTGACACGACGCCGTGCCGTCGAGGCAGTCGTTGAACTGCTTCCACTCGTCCTGGTCCTCCTGAGTAAGCGCGGTGACCTCCGATTGCCGTCCGTCGGATGTAGTCGTGACCTTGTTCCCCTCGGACACGGTCTGTTGCTGGCCCGTCTCGTTGGACGTCACGACGACATTGGATGTACCGGGTTCGTTGTCAGGGAACACCTTGACGGTGGTATCACCCAGCTGGGTGACATCGACTTCGAAGTCGGTGCCGCGAACCGACGCCGTGGCGTTGGGTGTCTTTACTTCGACCCGGCTTCCCGACCCTGTAAGCTTCTTGACTCGGTTGAACGTCCGGCCTGCCGTTTGGCTGCTGAGGATCTTCCGCTCACCGTCGGCACTTCCGGACAGCTCTCGGAGGCCGAACGTTGTGTCGTAGTTCAGACGCGTGACGCTTCCGTCGAAGAACGTCAGTTGCGCCCGTCCGTCGGGTCCTGTGCGAATCGTGGCGACGGGCTGCAGGACCTCCCCGCTCCGAGCGACGCGGAACGCGTCGTCGACGTCGGCTTGGACCTGGACCGAACCGCTGAGCACATTGAGTGTCGCCGAGGCGTCCGCGCCGCCCACCATCGTCGTGGCGAGAACGGTCGTGCCGACCGCGGCCGCGCCTATGCCGCCCAGCGCAGCCTTCGGCAACCGCATGATCCCCGCGATGATGCCGTTCACTCCAGCCGCCTCTCGCCTCGCTACCCACGCGGCACCGAGCGCCTCCGGCGCCGCAAGCACATCGTCCCGCCCCTGGGGGCACCCGTCTGTGCAGAACTACACAGTCCTACGGTGAATCGGCCGTTTGCTTGCGCAAACGCGCAGGTCAGAAAGGTGCGCTTGGCAACACGGCCCCGGTCGAAGGCCCGGGCTCAGGAAGCCTTCCGGTAGGCCGTCACCACGCAGGCGCCACCCAGGCCGATGTTGTGCTGAAGGCCCACCTTCGCGCCGTCCACCTGGCGTTTGTCGGCCTGTCCACGGAGCTGCCAGTTGAGCTCAGCGCACTGCGCCAGTCCCGTCGCACCGAGGGGGTGACCCTTGGAGATCAGACCACCGGACGGGTTCACGACCCATTTGCCGCCGTACGTAGTCGCTTCCTCGTCGACCAGGGTCGCGGCCTTGCCCTCTTCACAAAGACCGAGCGCCTCGTAGGTAATCAGCTCGTTGGCGGAGAAGCAGTCGTGCAGCTCGATCACGTCTACGTCCTGCGGGGTAAGGCCGGCCTTCTCGTACACCTTCTCGGCCGCCGTGCGTGACATGTCGTACCCGACGAGGTGGATCGAGTCGCCTGCGTCGAAGGTGGCCCGCGTGTCGGTCACCATCGCCTGGCCCACGATCTCCACGGCCTGATCCTCGAGGCCGTACTCCTTCACGACGTCCTCGCTGCACAGAACGGCCGCCGCCGAGCCGTCGGACGTCGGCGAGCACTGCAACTTGGTCAACGGCTCGTAGATCATCTTCGCGTTGCGGATGTCGTCCATCGAGTACTCCGTCTGGAACTGGGCGTAGGGGTTGTTGACGGAGTGCTTGTGGTTCTTCCAGCCGATCCACGCGAAGTGATCTGCGTTCGTCCCGTAACGCTCCATGTGGTCGCGACCCGCGTTGCCGAACATCCACGGCGCCGGCGGCGCACCGGTGAACTCGCGCTTCGAGATCATGGCCGTGATGTGCTTGTCCATCGGGTTCGTGCGGTCGCTGAAGGTCGCGCCGAGCGAGCCCTTCTGCATCTTCTCGAAGCCGAGGGCCAGGACGCAGTCCGCAAGCTCACCTTCGACGAGTTGCCGCGCCATGAACAGGGCCGTCGATCCTGTCGAGCAGTTGTTGTTGACGTTGTAGACGGGGATCCCGGTCAGGCCGTACTGGTAGACGGCGCGCTGGCCGCAGGTGGACTCGCCGTATACGTAACCGACGGCCGCCTGCTCGATGGTCTCGTACGGGAGCTTCGAGTCCTCGAGCGCCTTGCCGATGGACTCCTTCGCCATGTCCGGGTAGTCCCAGTCCTTGGACTGCGGCTTCTCGAACTTCGTCATCCCGACACCCACGACGAAAACCTTGCGTCCCATCCGG
>JBOGXL010000141.1:0-3472 GCA_050694575.1 Actinomycetota bacterium
CGACCAGGGAGAAGTTCATCTCCGCCCTGAATCTGTACGACAACTATTCGAACCTGGTTACCGGCCCCATAACTTTCAAGGGGTCGAGCAACCCGATGATCGGGGCCACGAAGTTCGTCTTGCTCGAAGGGCAGTCCAACCTCAAGTATCGGCAGGTGACCGAGATAACGCCGGGTCTGGTCGACCACTTCTGATCTGTGGCGAAGACCAAGCCGCGTACCCGGACCGGGACGCGCAACGCGAGTGCTAACGCCCGGCTCCCGTCACGCCCGAAGGGCACGATGGTGCTCTCCACGGCCGGCGTCACCGTCACGTTCGGAGGTTTGCAGGCGCTCGCCGGTGTATCGCTCGAGGTACGCGAGAACGAGATAGTCGGCCTCATCGGACCGAACGGCGCCGGGAAGACCACTCTCTTCGAGTGCATCTCGGGGTTCCAGCCCTTCCAGTCCGGACGGGTCGAGTACCGAGGCGAGGACCTCTCAGCCGTCGCGCCGGAGAGACGCGCGTGGATCGGCATCGGACGGACGCTCCAGAACGTCCGGCTCTTCCCCTACCTGACCGTCACCGACAACCTTCGCATAGCGCTGCACCGGCACATGCGGCGATCGAGCCTCGAGCACGCGTTTCAGCTCCCCCCGGCCAACGAGGAGGAGCGCGCCATCTTGTCCAGGGCCGAGGAGATAATCGACCTCTTCCGGATGGAGGCGTACGGCGACAAGTACGCTTCCGAGCTTTCCTACGGCACGCTCCGGCTCCTCGAGCTCGCGTGCATGATCGCCCTCGATCCGAAGCTGCTGTTGCTCGACGAGCCGTCGTCGGGCATCAGCCAGAAGGAGACGGAGGCGCTCGGTCCGCTCCTGCGCCGGATCAAGGAGCAAACGGGAGCGACGATCCTCATGATCGAGCACGACATGCCGCTGATCATGGGACTCGCCGATTGGATCTACGTGCTCGATGCCGGCCGCGTGATCTGCGAAGGAACCTCTTCTCACGTCCAGCGCGACGACAAGGTCATCGAGGCGTACCTCGGCACGCCGGCCGAGCAGCAGCAGGTTCGCAAAGCTCGCAGGCAGGCATCGAAGTCCAAGCGGGTGATGGCTCCGATGCTGGAGGTAGCCGGCCTCGACGTTCACTACGGCAAGGTCCAGGTGCTCTACGACGTCGACTTCTCCGTGCACGAGGGAGAGCGCATCGCGCTCCTCGGGACGAACGGCGCGGGCAAGTCCACCGTCCTGAAGGCGGTGTCGGGTCTGGTCCCGCCTACGCAGGGGCGGGTCCTCTGGAAGGGCCAGGACATCACCGACGTGCCTGCCGAGCAGCGCGTTCGGCTCGGGATCAGCCAGGTACCCGGCGGGCGCGGACTCTTCCCGACCCTGACCGTGGGAGAGAACCTGCGGATGGGAGGGTTCATCTACTCCTCCGACAGCCGGGTCGAGTCCGAGGCCGAGCGGGTGATGGCCTACTTTCCGTGGATCTCCGAACGGCAGGGACAGCTGGCCGGAACGCTTTCGGGCGGAGAACAGCAGCAGCTCGCGACGGCCCGGGCCTTGATGCTGCGTCCGGAGCTTCTGATGATTGATGAGCTGTCGCTCGGATTGGCTCCCGTGATCATCGAGCGCCTGATGGAGTCGCTACAGAAGCTCCATGCCACCGAAGGCGTCACGCTCGTCATCGTCGAGCAGCAGGCGAGCTTCGCTCTCGGCTACACCGACCGCGCGTACTTCCTCGAGAAGGGTGAGATCCGCTTCGAGGGTCCGTCGGCCGATCTCCTCCGCCGCACCGATCTGCTTCGCTCCGTCTTCCTCGCCGGAGCGTCACAAGGCGTCGGGAAGCGATGACCGAGTTCCTCTCGTTCCTCGTCCTCGGGCTGATCCAGGGCATGACGTACGCCGTCGTGGCCCTGGGCATGGTTCTCATCTACAAGGGCACGCGGGTCCTTAACTTCGCCCAACCCTTCATGGGGCTGTTCGCCGCGTTCCTGTGCTGGTACCTGACGGGGACGCCGGGGTCGGCAGCGACGGGGGTCGGCCAGGGGATCGAGACGGGCCCGGCGTTCATCCGCTGGCTCGAGTACCCCATGGTCCTCTTCCCCTTCGACGTCGGATCGCGACCGCGCTTCGTGATCGCGGCCTTCTGGTCGCTCGTTCTCATCGCCGTGATCGGCCAGCGGCTGCGCAACGACGTCATGAAGCATCTGGAGAAGGCGCCGCCCCTCGTCGGCCTCGTGGCGACCATCGCTCTGCTCCTCGGCTTCATCTCCTTCACGCAGATCCTGTTCCTGCGGACGGAAGCGCAGGCGACGGCGGGCAAGGGCTTGCCCGTTCTGCTCCCGACCTCGATCCACTTCAACATCGGGGTCTTCCGGGTCACGTCCGCCTACTTGCTCATCCTCATCGTGGTTCCGGTCCTCGCCGTCGCGGCGGCCTTGTTCTTCAAGTACACGAAGTTCGGTGTGGCCATCCGCGCCACGGCCGAGAACCGCGATGCCGCGCAGCTGCTCGGCATCTCAGCGAACCGGGTGTCGAACTTCACCTGGATGATGGGAGGCTTCCTCGCCGGCCTGGCCGCGCTGCTCATCGTCCCTGCCCAGGGCTCTCTCGACGTTTCGAGCCTGTCGTTCGCCCTTCTGGTCCGAGCGTTGGCCGCTGCGCTGGTCGGCGGCCTCACGAGCCTGCCCGGCGCGTTCGTCGGCGGGCTCGTCGTCGGGGTTGCCGAGTTCCTCACGCGGTGGCAGACCGCCACGCTCGGCGTACCCGAGGTCGTGTTCTTCTTGATGGTCATCGCCGTGCTCGCCTTCCGGCCGGGCGGCATCTTCGGACTGCCCGAGCGTGTGCAGGAAGTCGTGGCCCTCACCCCGTCGATCCGCGATCTGCCTAGGAGGCTCGCGCGTCACCGGCTCTCCACATGGGCACGCGTGACGGCGGTGCTGATCGGGGTGATGCTCGTTTCGGCGATCAGCCTCGCGACGGGACCGTTCACCAACGGCGTTATCACCGACGTGACGGTCATGGCCACGATCGGTGTGGCCTTGACCGTTCTCATCGGGTATGCGGGACAGATCTCCCTGGGTCACTACGCCCTCGCGGGGGTGGGCGCCTTCGCGGCGGGCAACATGTACGACCTCGGACCTGTGCCGTTCCCGCTCGTTTTCCCCGTCGTGATGGTCATCGGCATGCTCGTGGCGCTGCTGATCGGACTACCCGCGCTCCGCATCCGGGGGCCGTACCTGGCCGTGGTCACGCTGGCCTTCGCGCTCGCGTGCAGCCAGTGGATCTTCAACTGGAAGACGATCGCCCGGGGGACGACCGGCGTCACGATGACACCTCAGGACTACGGGTGGCTCAACCTCGCGTCGGAGACGAATCGGCCCGTCTTCTTCTTCGCCTTCGGTGCGTTCCTGCTCTGCGCGTGGATCGCGTACAACTTCAATCGGTCCCGTACCGGTCGCGGATTCTTCTCGCTGCGTGAGAAC
>JBOGXL010000142.1:0-7175 GCA_050694575.1 Actinomycetota bacterium
AGGTGGTGGCAACCTCGGCGAGCCCGGATCGGTCGCGTGGATGTTCGAGCGGAAAGGCGTGGTCGCCGTCGAAGGTGCGGCCTCGGAGGAGGACGTGCTCGGCGCCGCCGCCGACCTGGGAGCTGACGACGTCCGTCGGCTGGACGACAGTTGGGAGATCGTCGGCGACGCAAAGGACTTCGCGCGGATACGAGAGGGGATCGCCGCCCGTGGGCTCGCGATAGACACGGCGGAGCTCACGATGTTGCCGCAGTCGACGGTGCCGCTGGACGGGGACGGCGCGCGGCCAGTGCTCCAACTGCTCGACGTCCTGGAAGACATCGACGACGTTCAGAACGTGTACACGAACTTCGACGTACCCGACGAGGTGCTCGCCGTCCTGAGCTGAGCTCGTGAACCAAGCGCGCGGATCTGCCCGAAGCATCGCCGCGCGGCTCTCGACGCCCGCGGGCTTGATCGTGCTGTTCGCCATCGCGCTGGGGATGCGGCTGGCCTTCGCGCACGGGGACGGACACGTCTTCGACATGGTGTTGTTCCGTCGCTGGGCCGAGCGCTTCGCCGACCACGGGCCGTGGACGTTCTACCCCCAGCCGGGCGAGGACTTCTTCGTCGACTACCCGCCGGGCTATCTCTATGTCTTGTGGGGGGTGGCTCGCGTCGCGCGATACTTCGAGCTCGATCCCGTCCCGGCGTACCTCCTGAAGCTGCCGGCGATCATCGCCGACCTCGGCCTGGCGCTCGTAGTGATGCGTCTGGCCGAGCGGCTGACGCCCGCGGTCGAGGGCATACGAGCCTTGGCCGCGGCGGCCGTTCTCCTCAACCCCTCCGTCATCTTCGTTTCCGCCATCTGGGGGCAGGTCGAAGCCGTAGCGGCTCTCTTCATCGTCTGGGGTCTGCTCGTCCTCGGCACGGGACGACCGACCCTGCGCCGTGAAGCCGCGGGGATGGCCTTGTTGGCCGTGGCCGTCGGGACGAAGCCACAGGCTGCGTTCGTGCTGCCGGTCGTGGTGCTCGTCCTCGTGTATCGCCACTCTCGCGAGGGATGGCTTCGCGGCTTCGGCCGTTGGGCCGTTATCGGCGGCGCCGGGCTTGCGGCCGGCATCCTCCTCCTCGCGCCGTTCCGGCTCGGCCCCCTGGACGCCGTCGACTTCTACGCTAACGCCGCCGGTATCTACAAGCTCACGAGCCTGTTCGCTTACAACCTTTGGGGCGTGTTCGGGTTCTTCCGCCCCGACACGGGAACCGACGCCTTCCGCGTTGTCGGTGTACCGGCGTTCGCCGTCGGTCTCGCCCTGTTCTCGATCGCCGGCTCGGTGGTTCTGGCCAGAGCCTGGTTGGCGATGCGACGTTCATCGCGTGGCCCCGTCCTCGTCTTCGGCAGCGTCGCGTTATCGCTCGTCGGCTTCGCGTTCCTGACGCGTATCCACGAGCGATACTTGTTCGTCCCCGTCGTGGTGGCCGCGGCACTGGTCGGCCTCCGGGCGCACGCGCGAGCCTTCGCGGCTCTGTCGCTGCTGTACCTGGCCAACCTCCTGCACCCCTACCTTCACCACTACGGATCCGCGCATCGCGCCGACCCGTGGTTCGGTCCGTTGGGACGCGTGCTCTTCGGAACGGCCGCGAGCGATCCGCGGCCCCGGATCTTCTCGGCCGCGATCACGCTCTTCTGCGTCTTCATCGCGTGGCGGGGCTGGCGCTGGCTGGGGGCCGATACGTCAGGACGCGACGAAATCGAACACGTTGAACGACAGGACACCCCACAGGTTCACGAGACAACATAAGGCGAGGATGCCGGTCCTGCGCGGCGTGAGCTGTTCGCGCATACCCGACGCGGTCAAGAGCAGGAGCGGCGGCAACAGATCGAGGGAGAAGCGGGACCCGAACTGCGCCCACCCGGTGGTTCCGTGCATCACGATCGGGATCGCCGTGACGACGAGCGCAACGAGCGCGGCGACGTTGCGAGCCGTCAGGCGTGCGCGGAAGGTGAAGAGATACGCCGGTGTCGCGAAGATCAACGCCAGCCCGATGAACGACGGCTTGAAGAACGGGAAGGTGTCCACACGGCGCGGTGACTCGAAGAAGATGGCGTGGATGTGCCGAGGGATGTACGTGAGGTCGAACCGTCCCTTCTGGAACCACGGCTCCGACGCGTACTGCGGGTGGTAATAGCCGGCATCGGTGAGGGTCCCGTAGCGAGCGAGGTTGTACGCGATGTATCCGGCGGCGGCCAGACCGACGAACGCTCCGAACCAGGCGAGTCGCCGGATGTTGCGACGACGGAAGCTGAGGTCGCCGTCGAGGACGAGGAACGCGAACAGGGGAGTGAGCAGGAACACCGGGAGCCGGGAGAGGCCGGCAAGCCCGACGCACAGTCCGACGAGCCAGGCGCGCCGTTTGCCGACCGCTTCCGCGAGCGCGGCCGAGAGGAAGAACACGGCGGAGACGTGTGCGAAGGGCCAGAACCCTCCATCGGAGGCCGCCCACCAGAGGTTCGTTCCGAAGGCGACGAACAGCGCCATCGCCAGCGCGAAACTCGCGTCGGGCCACAGACGACGAGCCGCCGTCCAGATGAATCCCACGGCGGACGCGCCGACGGCGGCCGAGACAAGGACGTGGTTGGCACCCGTCCCGAAGATCGCGACGACGGGCATGAGGAACAACGCCGGAGCGGGCGGGTCTATCACGTAGGAGCGTCCGTCGAACGTGGCGACCTCCAGGTAGCTCGGCGGATCGATCAGGTGCAGTCGGCCATGGAGGAAGGCGTCGCTGAGCAGGACGTACTGCCCGTAGGGGTTGTCGGCATTGCGGGTGAGGACGTACACCGCGAAGACGCCGCCGACCAGGGCGAGCATCGGCCACCAGCGACGGAGCCGGCTCGGCCGTCGTGTTTCCATAGAGGTCATGGTGCTCCGAATCTGCGGCCGGTTCCTCGCCTCTGTCACCTGGACCTCTTAGCCTCGACGCATGCGCGTGCTGGGGCTGGACCCCGGCCTGACCTGTGCCGGGTTCGGCCTCGTCGACGATACGGCCGGTACGACCCGTGCCGTCGCGTACGGTGCCCTCCGTACGAAGCGCGAGGCCGTGCCGCAACGGCTCGCCGCGTTGTACGACCAGATCCGGGCCCTCATCGACGAGCACGCACCAGACGCGATAGCGGTCGAGCGCGTGCTCTTCAACGCGAACACGCGAACGGCGATGTCGGTCGGGCAAGCTGCCGGCATCGCTCTCCTCGCCGCGGCCCAATCCGGCTGCGAGGTAGCCGAGTACACACCGAGCGAGGTCAAGCTCACCGTCACCGGGGATGGCTCTGCCAACAAAGGACAGATGCAGCAGATGATCGGGCGGCTGCTCGACATCGACCCACCGTCGCCTCCCGACGCCGCCGACGCATTGGGTCTTGCACTGACGCATCTACGCTCGCACAAGATCAGGAGGCTTTCGGAGGCGGCCGGTGCTTGATCACATCCGCGGAACGGTCGCCGCGATCACCGAGGACGCCGCGATCCTGAGCGTTGGCGGCGTCGGGTTGCGCGTCGAGATGCCGACACCCGATCTCGTCGACCTCGATGGCGAGGCCACCGTCTACACGGTGCTCCAGATCAGGGAGGAGGAGGTTCACCTCTACGGGTTCGCCACGCAGCACGGACGCGAGCTCTTCAAGGCGTTGACGTCGGTCTCCGGTGTCGGTCCGAGGCTCGCTCTGGCGATCCTTTCGTTCCACCCCGTTCAAGCCCTGGAGAGGGCGATCGCCGCGGGGGACGCCGACGCTCTCGCGCTCGTCTCCGGCGTGGGAAAGAAGACGGCGGGACGGATCGTCCTCGAGCTGCGCGACAGGCTGGGCGTGGTCGTCGGCGAGCCGGTCACCGCCGCGGAAAGATCGGCGTTGGTCGAGGTCCGCGAGGCGCTCAAAGGACTGGGTTACTCAGCGCAGGAGATCCAGGACGTGGTCTCGGCCTTGCCTCCGGACGGCGACGCGCCGACGCTCCTCCGACACGCACTCAAAGGCCTCGGACGAACGGAGCCGGTGGGGGTGGATCGATGAGTCGCCGTCGCGGAGCCGAGACGCAAGAACCTCGCGTCCTCGAGCCGAATCCGTCTCCCGACGACGCCGAGTTCGACCGTTCGCTCCGCCCGCGCACCCTGGAGGAGTTCGTCGGACAGACCGACGTCAAAGAGCACCTCGTGATAGTCCTGGGTGCGGCGAAGCAACGGGGAGAGCAGTGTCCTCACCTGTTGTTCACGGGACCGCCCGGGTTGGGCAAGACGAGTTTTGCGCACATCGTTGCCGCCGAGATGGACGCGCAGATCCGTGTGACGTCGGGACCCGCGCTCGAGCGCCCCGGCGATCTCGTCGCGATCCTCTCGAATCTGGAGGCCGGACACATCCTGTTCGTCGATGAGATTCACCGCCTGCACCGCGCCGTCGAGGAAGTGCTCTACCCGGCCATGGAGGATTCGGCCGTCGACATCGTCCTCGGCAAAGGGCCGGCGGCTCGGACGCTCCACTATCGGCTCGAGCCCTTCACGCTGATCGGTGCCACGACGCGGACGGGCATGATCACCGGCCCCCTACGCGATAGGTTCGGGTTCGTGTCGCGTCTGGACTACTACTCGACGGACGAGCTCACGCAGGTCGTCGAACGCTCGGCCGGCCTCCTGGGTGTGGAGATCGAGGCCGCGGGGGCCAAGGAGATCGCCACACGCTCGCGGGGCACGCCACGCATCGCCAACCGTCTGCTGCACCGCGTTCGGGACTTCTCGCAGGTACGGGCCGACGGCCACATCTCGGCCAACGTCGCGTCCGAGGGTCTAGCGGTCTTCCACATCGATCCCCTGGGACTTGATCGCATAGACCTCGCCATCCTGCGTTGCATCTGCCAGACCCACGGGGGCGGACCCGTCGGTGTGACGACCGTGGCGATGTCGGTGGGGGAGGAGCCCGAAACCATCGAGGATGTCTACGAGCCGTACCTCGTCCAGACCGGGTTCATCGCCCGCACGCCCCGCGGACGTGTCGCGACCGATGCAGCATGGCGCCACCTCGGGCTCGAGCCACCACGGCGCACCGTCGAGGGCCAACGCCTCTTCTGATCCGCTTGAGCCGCCCGCGGTGTCCGTCCCGTTGGTACCCTTGACAAGACATGGCGAGACGAGATCTGAGCATCACCGAGCGGGAGCACGTCTTTAGCCTGACGGCCAATGCGGCCGCCAAGGTCCGCGAGCTCGCCGCGCAGGAAGGGACGGCCGAGGTCGCCCTGCGGCTGGAGGTCCAGCCGGGCGGATGTGCCGGCTTCCGCTACGGACTGTTCTTCGACGACGACATCGTCGCGACGGACATCGTCGACGAGTTCGACGGCGTCAAGGTCGTGTGCGACCCGATGTCAGCCCCCTACCTCAAGGGTGTGGTTGTCGACTGGGGCGAGTCGCTCGAGCGTTCGGGGTTCATCATCGAGAACCCGAACGCACAGTCGAGCTGCGCCTGCGGCGACTCCTTCCAGTAGAGCGGCTCGAGCGGCGTGATCGGACCGGGCCGGCGGGCACCGGATTTCGAAGCAGATTCCACCGGCGGCCGCTTCCGGCTGAGCGACGCGTTGGAGGCCGGGCCGCTCGTCCTGTACTTCTACTTCAAGGCCGACACGCCCGGCTGAACGAGCGAGGCCCTCGAGTTCGAGGCATGGTTCGATCGGTTCCAGGAACTGGGTGTACGGCTCGCGGGCTGCTCGGTGGACACCCTCGACGCACAGAAGGCCTTCGCCGCCAAGCACCAGCTTCGCTTCCCGCTCATCGCCGACCCGGACGGCGCCATCGCACGCTCCTATGAGGTCTACCGCGAAGATTGGAAGGTCGCCGGCCGAGCCACGACGATCATCGGAGAAGACGGGATGATCGTGAAGAGCTATCCCAAGGCGGCGTTAGACGGCAAGGGCCATGCCGAGGAGGTCTACCGCGACGCCGAGACGCTGTTCTCGTGACGGAGCTTCCCAACCACGACGCGGACTGCGACCTCTGCGTAGCGCTCAAGCTGACGCCCTGGCTCTACGAGGACGACGAGTGCTGGGTGGCCGAGTGCATGATCTGCTCGACGCCGATGATCGTATGGAAGCCTCACGGCCTGCCCGACCCCCGGACCGAGCAGCGACTGATGGCCAGGCTCGGTGAGGTGGCCAAGGCTCATTACGACGGCGACGGCTGGTGGCCCGATCCCCATCGCAGGAACATCCCGGACCATTGGCATTGCCACGCGCGTCCGGCCGGTGGGTTCTTCGGCCGCTAAACCTGCCCCGCGCGGGGCCGAGCACGTGTATGCTCAGCAGCCGCCTGGAACGGGTTCTCCCGGTTGCCAGGCGCACGTTGGGGAGTACAATCAATGGTTGCCGCTGAACGTGTAAGCGAAGCGGCCCCTGACCAGGGAAAACATGGTCGGGTTGCTCTTTGAGAACTGCATAGTGCGGGTGCATCTGAGGGCAACCGTCGAATCCTGACCTTAGTGATCCAATCGTTCCGGCACGGGCAGCTCCGCACGCCCGAGACGGCTGGGACGGCTGGGTCGCCCTTTATCGGGAAGGCTTTTTGCGCTTTCCTATGGAGGGTTTGATCCTGGCTCAGGGCGAACGCTGGCGGCACGCCTCATACATGCAAGTCGAGCGATCGGCGGCTGGGTGCTTGCACTCGGCCGTACGGAGCGGCGAACGGGTGAGTAACACGTGGGTAACCTGCCTCGAAGACCGGGATAACGTCGGGAAACTGGCGCTAATACCGGATGTTCTTTTCGGGTCGCATGGCCTGAAAAGCAAATGGTCCTTCCGCTTCGAGAGGGACCCGCGTCCTATCAGCTTGTTGGTGGGGTAACGGCCCACCAAGGCTTTGACGGGTAGCCGGCCTGAGAGGGTGATCGGCCACACCGGGACTGAGACACGGCCCGGACTCCTACGGGAGGCAGCAGTAGGGAATCTTGCACAATGGGCGCAAGCCTGATGCAGCGATGCCGCGTGAGGGATGAAGCCTTTCGGGGTGTAAACCTCTTTCAGTAGGGAAGAAGCCACGGGTAACCGTGGTGACGGTACCTGCAGAAGAAGCCCCGGCTAACTACGTGCCAGCAGCCGCGGTAAAACGTAGGGGGCGAGCGTTGCCCGGATTCACTGGGCGTAAAGCGCGTGTAGGCGGTCCGTTAAGTC
>JBOGXL010000143.1:0-5852 GCA_050694575.1 Actinomycetota bacterium
CGGACGATCGCCCCATCCGTCCGGCCGCTCACTGGGGATACGTCGCCTTGTCGGGAGCGACGTTGCGCAGCTTGACCTTCTTCAGCGCCGACGCATCGCCGCCGAGGGCCTCCGTCATCGTGATGTAGTCAAAGCGCATGAGCCCCAGCCACGAGTGAACCGCTTCTCCCGGTTCGCCGGGCAGGTCGTCGTCCCGGAGCTCGTCCACGTATCTCGCTCCGGCCTCGCGTCCGATCTGTTCGAGCACGGGGCTCGGAAACACCTCCGACCCGAAGATCGCCCGTACCTTCTGCACCTTGACCTGATCGATGAGGTCCGCCACCTCGGCCGGCGTGGGGTCCTCGAAGTCTGACACCTGGATCGCACCGATCACCTTCCAGTCGTAGGTCTTCGCGAAGTACGCATAGGCGTCGTGGTACGTCAGGAGCTCACGTTTCGGAATGGTTGCGAACGACGATCGCATCGCGGCGTCGAGTCCGTCGATCAACGTCGAGAACTTCGCGTAGTTGGAAGAGTAGTAGTCGGCGTTGGCGGGATCGCGCTCGGACATGTCGTCTTTGACGATCTCCGCGAACTTGCGAGCGAGTGTCGGATCGGTCCACAGATGTGGATTGGGCTTGCCTTCAGCTTTGGGGAAGGAGAAGTCGTAGATGTAGTCCCTCTCCGGGATGGTCATGGTGCCGAGCTCTAAGACCTCCGTGCCGTCCTTGAGGTTGGATTCGGCCAGCTTCTTCGTGGGCTCCTCGAGCTTCAGTCCGTTGACGTAAACGACGTCGGCGACCGACAGCAGCTCGGCGACGCTCGGCTTGGGCTCGAAGGTGTGCGAGTTCGTACCTTCAGGGACGATCCCTTCGACGTCCGCACGATCGCCCACGACGTTGGCAACGATGCTCGTGATCGGCGCAACGGTAGTCGCGATCTTCAGGCGGCCACCATCAGCCGACCTGCCTGCTGCAACATCGGCGCTGCACGCGACGGCCATCAAAGCGATCGGGACGCTTCCGACGATCGCTAAACGCCTCAGGTTCATAAGACGGATGCTAATAGCGAGCTGGATGTAACTGCAAGCTGGACGGACTATCGTCGGTGCGGTACCGTACCGACGATGACAACCGACACCGCCGTCGAGGACATCATCGGGCAGCTGCGCGCGAGCGGCGGACGCATCACGAGCCCGCGTCGCGCGATCCTCGAGGCCCTCGTCGGTCATGCGGGCCACCCGACCGCCGAAGAACTGACCACCGCTGTGCAACGCCGGCACCCCGACGTTCACGAATCGACGGTGTACCGGTTCCTCGATGATCTCGAACGGCTAAGGATCGTCGATCACGTCCACCTCGGACACGGGCCGGCCGTGTACCACTTCACGATTGACAGCCATCACCATCTGGCGTGCGGGAGCTGCGGTGTCGTCATCGAGATCCCCATGCGTTCGCTGACCGAGCTTCGAAGAAAGCTCCGGGCACAGTTCGCGTTCGAGGTCGACCTCAGGCACTTCGGGATCCCCGGCCGCTGCAAGGCCTGCTCGGGCGACGGCTGAGGCCGGTCGGGGAGGGTGCGCCGGCGCTTCTTCGTATGGATCGCCTCTTCGCGGAGAACACCACCCTCGGGGATCCAACCGAGATCGTGCGGGAGATGAGAGACGCGCGATGAATGAGGCGGTTCTTGACGCCTCAGTTGTCGTTGCTTGGTTCGAAGCAAGACCTGTTCGTTGGAGGGATGAAGCGCGGCGTGCGCGTGCCGCCTACGAGTCGGGCGGGCTCCGCATTCTCGCACCGCCGCTGATCCGACTCGAGCTCATGAACGCCACGGGACGCCGATGGGGTTGGTCGCAAGAGACGCTGATATCGCTCGCTACGACGATCGACGACCTGGCCTTCGAGATGCACGAGCCGGACATCGTTGCGATCGCGAGCTGGATCGGGAAAGGGCTGACCGCGTACGACGCCGCCTACGTGGCGGTAGCGCAGGCGACCGGCGCCGTACTCGTCACGACGGACACCACGATTCTCGCCCTCGCGGGGGAGCTCGCCGTCCACATCACTGACTTCTCGGCGTGATCGGCGTTCGACCACCGAGCTCGTGAGGCTCCCCTTCCCGAAACGATGATGATGGCCCTCAGCCGACACCCATACAGCTGTATAGGCAGATGCGGTAGTATGGTCGCATGAAGACCACCCTGAACCTCGACGACGAGCTCCTGCTCCGGGCGAAGAAGAGGGCGGCTGAGCGTGGAGTGACCCTTACGCGTTTCGTCGAGGACGCGCTTCGCGACGTCCTTCTCGCCAGGCCGACGGGAAGCTACCGCTTCACGTGGAAGAGCGAGCGCGGGAAGAGCCGGCCGGCCGTCGACCCCGCCGATCGAGACGCACTCTTCGAGTTCTTGGAGCGACCCTGATAGCGGTCGACGCCAACGTTCTCGTGTACGCCTTCAGGCAAGAGTTCGAGCTGTACGAGTTGGCGCGGTCGGCATTGAGAGACCTTGCGGAAGGGGACGAGGCGTGGGGTCTTCCGATCTTTGCGATCGGGGAGTTCTTTCGGGTTGTGACGCATCCGAGGTACCTGGATCCACCGGCAACCAGCGCGCTCGTCATGAACAACGTCGAAGGTCTTCTAGCCAGCCCCAGCTGCAAGCTCCTGCTTCCGGGTGACCGTCACTTCCCCCTCTTGCGCGTAACGGTCGAAGAGGCGCGTGCGACCGGCAATCTCATCTTCGACGCCCAGATCGTGGCCGTTTGTCTGGAGCACGGAGCCGACGAGGTCCTTACCGAAGACGCCGATATGCGGCGCTTCCCCTCGATCCGGGTTCGTGGACTGGCCGATCAGTCATAGCCTGTCGGGAAGCCTCGCCGATGGATCGAGTAATGAGGTCGAGCGTCTTCACGGCGAAGAGCCGCCGAGACCTGGAAGCCTCTCGCATCCTGCTGCGTGAGAGAGCGGGCTCTATGACGATGCGGGACGCGAGCCGGCCATCGAAGAAGCCGAGCGAGTCGTCTATCGCCCCGGCGGTGTGGTGCTCAGGCCGAGGAACGACCTGAGGCCTTCGTCGATCCTCGTCAGTTCGCTCGCGTCGATCCCGACGAAAGCGCGCATCACCCGGCGCTTGTCGATCGACCGGAGTTGATCGACCAGGGCCCACGACGGCCGGCGCAGACCCCCTGTTCGAGTTTCGAGTCGCGGATAGAGTGCGCCCTCCCCCGCAGTCCCACTGACCGGCACGACGGCGATCATCGGAAAGCGAGCGCTTGCAGTTACGTCCGGGTCGCTGACCACCACGCACGGACGCGTTCCTTGCTGCTCGCGACCGAGGGTGGGATCCAGGCCGACGAGAACGATCGTCCCGCGGTCGAGATTCACGCGTCTTCGAATATCCAGCCTCGACCCGGTTGCCAACGGATCGTCTGGCCCTCCGCTGGGTCGACCAGGCCTGTTTCATCGGTCCCCGCGGCGACCCAGGAGCTCAGGTCGGCATCAGCGAGCTCTCCGGACTCCGGATGCGGGCTACGAAGTGACCGATCGAGCTCATCCCGGCGCAGCTGCTCTATGTGGGCCTGGAGCGCCTCGAGGACGAACCTGCTGCGATTAGAGGAACGTTGGTCGATCTCGTCCGCCATGTCCTCCGGCAGACTAATCGTGATGTTTTTCCTCATATGTATGAGAATACGTCATATTCACGACAACCGCGTCCTTAGCGGCCGGTTGAGTAGCCGGGGTCAGAGCCGGTAGAGGGCCGCGCCAACGCGGGCATCGATCCTCAGCTTCGGGTTGTGCTCACGCGATCTCGAGGTCGGTTCGGCCGAAGTCGTCCCCCGTGCACAGCAACGGCAGGTCCGCGAGCCTTGCGACGGCGTAGGTCAAGCAGTCGCCGTAGTTCAGTCGAGCAGGATGTCTGCCCTTGCCATAGCGGAGGAATGCACCGAACGCTTCCCTCCAGTGACGCTCCGTGAACGTCACCGCGCGGATGTCGAAGCGCTCGAGGAGCTCCGCCAGCAGCGCTTTGGCCTCATCACCGATCTTCGCGGTGAGGACGATCCCGGTCTCGACGAGCGTCGGGGTCCCGATGCCTTTGACCTCCGCGACCCTGAGCTTCTCGGCGAGTGCCGCGGCGGGTGCATCTTGCAAGGCGATGGCCACGAGCGCCGAAGCGTCGACGATCACACGCCCTGCCGCCCGTAGCCCAGGATGTCCTCGCGCTCCTTCTTGGTGACGCGCTTCCCGCGCACCTTCGGTGGCAGCTTCGACCAGATGTCTCGCTCGAGGAAGCCGACCATGTCCTCATGCGTCATCCGACCGCCGGATAATGCGAGCCGCTCCTTGCGTTCCTCGAGGGCACGGCGAACCGCCTGGGTCTTCGTCTCGCCGGCGAGCTCGGCCACCTCGGCGGCCAGGCGCTCGACCGCGGCGTTCTTGATGTTCAGGGCCATGAGTAAAGAATACTATATGGGGTCCACCAATCTGCCACCGATCCTTTGAAGCTCTTCGAGCTTGAGCTGCAACGCGACGGCCGCGTAAGAAGTTAGGTAGGCATTACGACGAGGCTCCTACCAGTGGTAGTATCGCGGTATGAAGGTAAGCGTCAGCCTTCCCGACGAGGACGTCCAGTTCCTGGACGCATACGCGAAGGCGCAGGGCTACGAGTCCCGTTCCGCAGTGGTTCACAAGGCCGTCCGGCTCCTGAGATCGACCGAGCTGGGGAGTGCCTACGAACAGGCGTGGGAGGCTTGGGAGTCCTCAGACGACTCGAAGCTGTGGGAAGAGACGTCCGCCGACGGCTTGGACGCTCGTGCGCCGAGGTGAGATCCGGATCGTCGATCTCGACCCGGCTCGCGGCGCTGAAGCGAACAAACGGCGCCCCGGCATCATCGTGAGCAACGACGGCGCAAACCTATCCGCCGCACGGCTCGGCCGGGGAGTCGTCACGGTTGTCCCGGTTACCTCCAACGTCGCGCGCGTCTACCCGTTCCAGGTGCTGCTTCCGGCCAAAAGGACGGGCTTGGGACACGACTCGAAGGCTCAGGCCGAGCAGGTTCGATCGGTCGCCGTCGACCGTGTCGGCGCGTTCGTCGGCACGGTGCCGGCCGCGCTGATGGTTGAGCTGGACGAGGCACTTCGACTCCACCTGGCCCTCTAGGCCGCGGCGACACACCCGGGAAGGCGGCCTCTAAAGCGCGACGCTAGAGCGAGATCGAGGTTGCCGCCGCTGAGGACGGCTACCACCTTCGTCCCGGCCCCGGCTTCACAACCCCGGTCACAAGCGCCGCTATACCGACCACGGCCGACGGCTCGGCGACGAGTTTCGTGCGTTGCAGGACCAGTTTCAACACAGCCGCAAGCTGGCGACACGCCTTCAGACCGCGAGCTCGAGCGACGCGCCGATCCTGTTGCGCGTCCAGGACGGAGCCGGGCACGGGCAGGGCAAGCCCACGAGCATGGCCGTCCGCAACGCGGCCGAGTGGATAGGTTCCTGCATGCAACGATTCGGAATGACGCCGGGGAGCCGGTAAGTGCCTTGTGAACGTGCGTCGATGCCCGAGGCCTCACGACGCACGGCGTCGGGTGGCGTCCATGACGAACCCTTCGCGCGCTGCGAGATCGTTGAACCGCGCATCTTCAGAGGTGCGCGCCGGGCCGTAGCCGGCGCCGTGAAGCAACGCCACGAGCGTCCCGTGGAAGGGCCCGGCGGAACGTAGACCCAGTAGTCGAGCGTCCCCTCGCGCTCGGTGAACGTGTTGCGCTCGTTCGGGCGCGATGTGCAAAAAGGCTAACCTCTCGATCGCGCGGACGAGGCCAAGATGCACGCGAGCTCGCTTCGCTGAATGATCGGTCTCTTCGTGCCGGCGTGGGCCGTCACG
>JBOGXL010000144.1:0-3340 GCA_050694575.1 Actinomycetota bacterium
GTTCCCCGAGTCGATCCGCAACCTGCTCGGCCTGATGACCGGGCCGATCGGCGTGAACATCATCCTCATGGTCCTGCCCGGCGGCATCGCGCAGGCCATCTACAACGTGCGGGACTCGCTGTTGCGCAAGGTCGCCGAGCGCAGGGGCCTGCTCGTTCCGAGCCTGGTCGCCGACCGCCGGGCCGATGAAGCGCTCGAGGTGCGCGCGTTCGAGATCGCCGAGGCGGAAGCAGCCAACGGCAAGGCGAACAGCCGCAAGCGCCGCTCGCCCCGAAAGCCGAAAGCCAAGGCCGGATCCACGCCGCAGCGCAGCGGAGGTGCTAGATGAAGATCGGCGACCGGCTCCGCGAACGCGTCACCGGCGGCGGGCCGCTCTTCCCCCTCGCCGTCCTGTTCGGCCTGAACGCACTCGACGAGCTCGACCGCACGGCCTTCGGCGTCCTGATCCCGGAGATCCGCGACCACTTCAACCTCTCAACGGAAGGCGTCTTCACGCTCATCGCGCTCGTCGCCGTGCCCATCCTCATCCTCGAGATCCCCATCGCCTTCCAGTCCGACAGGCTGAGCCGGGTTCGCATCGCAACGCTCGGCGCTGGCGCCTGGGGGATGTTCTCGCTGCTCACCGGTCTGGCTCCGACCCTGGCGATCCTGGTCGTCGCGCGGATCGGTTCGGGGCTCGGACGGGCCGTCAACACCCCCACGCACAACTCCCTGCTGTCCGACTACTACGACGTGGACGTGCGCGGGAAGGTGTACGGCGCCCATCGAGCCGCCAACTCGGTCGGCCAGTTCCTCGGCCCGGCCATCGGCGGCGTGCTCGCGTACTACTTCGGCTGGCGCGCACCCTTCTTGGTCTTCGCCGTCCCGACCATCTTGTTCGTCGTACTCGCTCTGCGCTTGCGGGAGCCGACCCGCGGCGCTCACGAGCGCCGGGCCATGGGAGCCTCCGCCGAGACGGTCGAGACCGAGGAGGCCCCACCCACCTTCGCCGAGGCGTGGCGTATCGCCTGGCAGGTGAAGACGCTACGACGCATCTGGTTCTCCCTGCCCTTCCTCGCGGCGGCCGTCATCGGCCTGGCGGCGCTGCTCGCGATCTTCTACGAAGACGTCTTCGGGCTGAACGAGGCCGAGCGGGGCTTCGTCTTCGCGCTCGCGGAGGTGACCCAGATCGTCGGCATCGCGCTAGCCGTGCCGCGAACGAACCGCCTGCTCGTGAAGGAGCCGGCCAGCGCCATGCGGTTCCTGGGCGTGATAGGCGTCGTCGTCGCCGCCTTGTGGCCGGTGCTCGCGTTCGCACCGGTGCTCGGCATCGCTATCGCCGTCCACGCGGCCATCGCTGCGCTCCTGGTGATCCTGACGCCCGGGATCTACGCGGCCCTGTCACTCGCGATCCCGCCGCGGATCCGCTCTCTGGGGTTCTCGATCGGCTCGCTGTGGATCGTCCCCGGCGTCCTGATTCTAGTCATCATCGGCGGCATCGCCGACGACGTCGGCATACGCCAGGCCCTCCTCGTGATGGTGCCGATCTTCGTCATCGGGGCCTTGATCATCGCGTCCGCGGGACAGTTCGTTGCCGCCGACATCGCCAAGGTGCGTGCATCGACCGTCGCGCAGGCCGAGGTCCTCGCGGCCCGGCGGCGAGGCGAGGTGAAGCTCCTGCTCGTGAAGGACCTGGACACCGGATACGACGGAACGCAAGTGCTCTTCGGCGTGAACTTCGAAGTCGACGAAGGCGAGATAGTCGCGTTGCTCGGGACGAACGGCGCCGGCAAGACGACGCTGCTGAAGTCGATCTCGGGACTGGTGGAATCAGACGCCGGCGCCATCATCTTCGACGGCGTCGACATGACGTACACGCCGCCGCAGGAGGTTGCCGCGCGAGGGGTTGTACAGGTGCCCGGCGGCAAAGGCGCGTTCCCAAGCCTCACGGTGGAGGAGAACCTCCGGCTCGCCGGGTGGCTGTACCAGCGCGAGACCGACTACCTGAAGGAAGCGACGGAAGAGGTGCTGCGGTTCTTCCCCGTTCTTCGCGAGCGATGGGACCAACCCGCGGGCAACCTATCCGGCGGCGAGCAGCAGATGCTTACGCTCGGACAAGCGTTCATCGCTCGTCCGCGACTGCTCATGATCGACGAGCTGTCACTCGGTTTGGCGCCGATCATCGTCGAACAGCTCCTGAAGATCGTGCGCGCGATCCGCGAGCGGGGCACGACGGTGATCCTGGTCGAGCAATCGGTGAACGTCGCTCTGACACTCGCGGAGACGGCGTACTTCATGGAGAAGGGCGAGATCCGTTTCCACGGTCCCACGCGCGAGCTCCTGAAGCGGCCCGAGATCCTCCGGTCGGTCTTCCTCGAGGGCGCCGGAGCTGCCATCGGTTCGGGCAACGGCGCCGGCAAGCGTCGGATCGTTCGCACCAAAGACGCCGGCTCCGCTCGACGCAAGTCGGTCCTCGAGGTCGAGGCGCTCACACGATCGTTCGGCGGTATCACGGCGGTCGACGACGTCTCGTTCAAGCTCCGCGATGGCGAGATCCTCGGAGTCATAGGTCCGAACGGCGCCGGCAAGACCACGCTCTTCGACCTCATCTCTGGATTCCTGACCCCGGACTCGGGGCGCATCTCGCTCGGCGGACAGGACATCACGCACCTGGGCGCCGAGGCGCGAGCTCGCTCCGGGCTCGGCCGTTCCTTCCAGGACGCGCGGCTCTTCCCCGCCCTGACCGTCGAGGACGCCGTCAAGCTCGCCCTCGAGAGGCAGGTCGAGGTCCGGGATCCGATAGCGGCGGCGCTCAATCTTCCGGCGGTGGCCGACTCCGAGGCGAAGCTTCAGGAGCGCGTGGACGAGCTGCTCGAGCTGATGGGTCTTCAGGCCTTCCGCGACAAGTTCGTATCCGAGCTCTCGACCGGGAGCAGACGCATCGTCGATCTCGCCTGCGTTCTCGCGCACGACCCCAAGGTGCTGCTGTTCGACGAGCCCTCGTCGGGCATCGCACAACGCGAGACGGAAGCGCTCGGCCCGCTGCTCCTGCGCATCCGGAACGCGACAGGAGCGAGCTTGTTGCTCATCGAGCACGACATGCCGCTCGTGACGTCCGTGGCCGACGAGATCCTCGCACTCGATCTCGGGCGCGTCATTGTGCGCGGCAGCCCTCGCGAGGTCGTCGAGCATCCGGCGGTCGTGGAGGCGTACCTCGGCACGTCGGAGGCCGTCATCGCGCGCTCGGGTCGCGTTCGCGCCGGACGCACGCGCAAGACCAGCGGCCGCAAGCCTAGTGTGAAACGCGGCAAGGAACGGATCAGGGGACGTTAGTCCATAGAATGGATGAGCTACAGGAGGG
>JBOGXL010000145.1:0-3333 GCA_050694575.1 Actinomycetota bacterium
AGATCAAGCCGCTCGAGCAGCAGGACGACAACATCCGGTTCTTCGATCACCGTCGTGAGGACTCGCGCACGGACTGGGACCGCGGCGGTCTGCCGAACGAAGAGTGGGAGATGTTGCTGTACGAGGCCCGGCGGCGTGCGGACGCCGCCGGGCACTACCGGTACCCGTTCCCGAAGGAGTACGGGGGCCAGGACGGAACCAACCTCGGCATGGCCGTCATCCGAGAACACCTTGCGCACAAGGGTCTTGGACTCCACTGCGATCTCCAGAACGAGCACGCGATCGTCGGGAACAACGTCGGGCTGCTCCTGATGATCAAGTACGGGACGGATGAGCAGAAGAAGGAATGGATCGACGTCCTGGCCGAGGACCGCGGCGGTTTCGCGTTCGGGATAACCGAGCCGGCTCACGGGTCGGACGCCACCTTTATGGAGACGACGGCCGTGCGGAGTGATGGCGAATGGATCATCAACGGCGAGAAGACGTTCAACACCGGTGTGCACCGCGCGACCTACGACATGATCATGGCGCGCACGAGCGGCGGGGCCGGCGACGGACACGGGATCACCGCGTTCCTCGTCCCGACCAACGCCCCGGGGTTCGAGGTGCTCGAGTACCTGTGGACCTTCAACATGCCGACCGACCACGCGCACATCCGCCTCACGGACGTACGCGTCGGTGACGGCGCGATCTTCGGTGGCGAGGGCCGGGGCCTCCAGGTCGTCCAGGAGTTCTTCAACGAGAACCGGATCCGTCAAGCCGCCTCGTCCTTGGGAGCGGCGCAGTACTGCATCGACCGCGCCGTCGAATACGCGAAGGTGCGCGCGCCGTTCGGCAAGCCGCTCGCGCAGAACCAGGGCATCCAGTTCCCGCTCGTCGAGCTCCAGACGCAGTGTGAGATGTTGCGCGCGCTCATCCACAAGACCGCGTGGTCGATGGACGAGTACGGCGCGTTCTCGGTGTCCGACAAGGTTTCGATGTGCAACTACTGGTCCAACCGCCTCTGCTGCGAAGCCGCCGACCGCGCGATGCAGGTGCACGGCGGGATGGGCTACTCGCGCCACACGCCCTTCGAGCACATCTACCGCCACCACCGCCGGTACCGGATCACCGAGGGCAGCGAGGAGATCCAGATGCGGCGGATCGCGGGCTACATGTTCGGCTTCATGAAGCAACAGGCGCCGAAGGGCGTCGTGGCTCCGAGCTCGTCGGCGACCTGACTTCGGCGTGTTGCTGCGCTTCTAGCCGAACCGGTTGCTCAACCGGCCGCTCTGGCGCGCTTGCTGGCCGAAGCGGCTGCTGAAACGGTTCGCCTGTCGCTCGCGAAGCGATGCGAATCGGCGTGAGAAACGCGTCGAATCGGTGATCGTCACTTGGGCCGAACCGGTCCCGTCGGCGAAAGGAGTCAACCCCGTCGCGAGATCCACACCTTCGGCCGTCACCGTATTGGTCTGCTTATCTCCCGCGTCACCGAAGAAGTCGCCGGAGAACGTGCACGTGTAGGTCTCGTCGCCCGGCGTGCCGAACTCGCCGTTCGAGCCCGACAGGTCGCACGTTCCCTGACCGTCGAGATCGCCGTACACGTTGTCCTCGAGCGATTCGAGGGTGCAGCCGGCGGCGCCGAAATCGCAGTCGCTCACCTCGACCGTGTAGCTGAACTTGCCGCCCGGCTCGGCCTTCGAGAGGCGGTTGGGGGTCACCGTCACGGTGACGGCCAAGGCACTCGGGAGCACACCGAACACCAGGGCCACGATCGTCGTGGTCATCACGCTCACGCGCCGCTTGGCGGGACGAGCGGCGACGCCTTGTGACGCCTGGGGCTGCTGTTGACTCATGATGTCGGCTTCGGTCACGGTTCCCAACGGTACCTGTTCCCAGGGCCTCTGACAAAGACCTTCTTCGCCCCCTCACTCCACGGCCGCCCGTTCGGCCAAGACCTCCGGCGGCGGTGGGCGTTCTACCTGCACCACCGCGATCCCGGCGAGCACCAAGAGGGCCCCGGCGAGCTGCCAGCCGGAAAGGGACTGATCCAACCATACGAACGCGATGAGCGCAGCGGCCAGAGGCTCGAGGGTCGAAACGATCGCGGCGTCGGTGGCACGGATGCGTGCGAGTCCCCAGACGAAGAGGACGAACGGCACGATGGTCGTTGCGACGGCGAGGAAGACGATGCCCGTCGTGAACCGGCCGTCGAGCAGCGTATCCGGACGCCCGCGCACGAGCTGAACGACCACCCACAGAACGCTTGCCACGGTGAACCCCCGAAGCACGGCTTGCTGGGCCCCCATCCCTCGCGACACACGCTCGCCCGAGAAGATGTAGGTCGCGAAGGCGACGGCCGAAGCACCGGCGGTCAGTAGTCCCACGGCGTCTAAGCGCAGAGCGCCCTCGGCGATCACAACCGGGAACTCCGCCAGCAGCGCTACCCCGAGGATGGCGCCCGTCAGCGCCGCGATGACTCGCGTACTGGGCCGCCGGCGCTCACCGACGGCCGCCCAGAGCACGACCAAGCCGGGAGCCGTGTACTGGACGGTGATCGCGATCGCCACCGGCAGCCTCGCGAGCGACGCGTAGTAGGTCAGGTTCGCCGCGGCGATCGAGCAGCCGAACACGACGATCCACGCCAAGGGCACCGGGCCGACGGGGGCCGCACTCCCCCGCCGGATCCACGCCAGCGCTCCCAAGGCCAGGGCGGTGATCCACGCTCGTGCTTCGGTCAATTCGACGAAGGATGCGCCCTCGTCGATCAGGTAGCTCGCGTACGCACCCCCTATCGCCCACAGGACGGCCGCCACCGAAACGGCGAGGTAGCCGAGGCGGTTCATCCTCAAGAAGCTGACAGATTCGGCGGGGTTCGCCAGAATCACTTCATGAGACGCGCGTCGACGCTCCTGCTCGCGGTCGCCACCCTCCTTCCGGCCGGCGGCTCCCTGGCGGCGGTCTCGATGACCCCTCCCTCGGCGAACGCCTTCCCCGTGTTCGAGATCAGCACGTCCAAGGGGCCGGTGCGCGTAGCAGCGACCGAGCTCGGCGCGCGGCGCACGTCCGACGGCCTGGGGATCGACGAGAAACGGTTCGCGCACGGCGTCGAACGGCTCGCCAAGGTCTTCAACCGTCCGGCCGAGCCGGCGACCTACGAGCTCATCGACAACCGCGTGCACCTCAAGACCGGGCACTCCGGCTTCGAGCTCGACGCCGACGCATTCAAGGTCCTGTTGCTTCGAGCCCTCCGAGGGTCACGCTCGGGGCTGAAGCTCCCCACTCGCGAGCTGCCGGCCCCCGCTCCGCCGGAGTTCGCCATAGTCGTCCGGCTCGACGACTTCATGCTCGATC
>JBOGXL010000146.1:0-3134 GCA_050694575.1 Actinomycetota bacterium
CGAGATCCGTCCGTGGTCGGCGGTCAAGAAAGCGTGGAACCCGTAGAACCCTCCCGTCCCGCGCAGCTCGGCCAGGTTCGAGAAGAGGACGAGATACCGCTTCGGCCCGTCCGCGCCGAGCATCCCCGGCGCCGCGGCAAGTCCCGCGGCAGCCTTCTCGATCGACGAGTGCGCCGACGTCATGCGCTCGACGGCAGTGGCCCGGGCGCGCGCGAGAGGCGGAAAGAGGAAAGACGCGGGAGTCTCCTCCACGGTTACGAACGCCTCGGTGGCCAAGGGAGCAGCCTTCGACAGCGCGGCGGCGGCCCGGCGCACGGCTTCGACGTCCACCTGACCGTTGCTGATCCACCCACCCGGGGGCTTGGCGTCGAGCGCCCGCGCCGCTTCGACTCCTGCACCGGCCGAAGCCACGCCGGCCCGAGCGAGTCCGTGCGCGGCCTTCAGCTGCCGCCCAACGACCGGAACGAGCTTGGCCGGTGCCACCAACGGCGACGCCAGCTTCGATGCGGCGCCCTCGAAGTCCCTCCGAGCGTCGGTGAGACGGGCGCGAGCTCCCGACAAGTCGTTGGACTGCGCGAGCTCGATCGCTTCGAGTGCCGCCGACTCACCGCTGCGAGCGTCGAGGTACGCGCCTATCGCGAACGGCGCAGCGAGCAGGAGCGCAACGGCGATGAACGCACCGACGGCTAGAAGTACCAGGCGCGCGCGCCGTCGCCTGAGGTGGCGGTGATGATGCGCGTCCGGATGGAGAAGCGGTGGAAGCGGCTGTGTTTGTGTGCTCAGACCTTGGTGGTCTCGGCCGGCGTTGACGGGTGCCGTCCCGGATCGCTCCTGCGCCTGCGCGCGCGGACATACATGATCATCAGCCAACCGAGGACCAGAAGCAGCAAGCCGAGCCCGACGTACGTGAGGATGTTGCGTCCCGTCTTCGGGAGCGTCACGCCACCGGTGCCGGCGCCCGTGATCGTGATGCTCGCCGTCGCGACGGCCCCGCTGTTGTCCACCGGGTGGGCTCTGAGCGTCGCCGAGCCGTTACGCGCTCCGGACGGGATCCGGAACGCGAACGTTACCGCGCCCGCGACGTTGGTGCTGCGCACGTCGAGGTTGGTCCCGGGGCTCTGGATGAAGTCGATGTGGTAGCTCTCGCTGGGCTGGAGGCCAGATCCTGCGGCCGTTCCGGCCTGACCCGGCGTGTAGCTGTTCCTGTTGGGGACGAGCCTGGGAACCGCCGCCGCTGCTGTCGGCGACGGCGAGGGGCTCGCTTGGGCGGCGAGGAGGGTGATTTTCCGTTGGGCTTGAGCTCCCGAGCCGTCCGATGGGCTAGCCGTGAGCTGAGCAGCTCCAGTGGAGAACCCGGTCAAAGGGATCGTGAAGCCGAACGTGGCTGAGCCGGCGCTGTTGGTCGTTGCGGTGTCCAAGACGACCGTTGGGTTCTGGAAGAGCCTTAGCGTGTAAGTCTCGCTGGCTGCGACGTTCGTTACGGTCGCCGTGGTCGTCTGCCCCAGTCTGAGGCTGGTGGCAACGTTCAGGGTCCCCGTGTACTGGGCCCTCGCCGGGCCCGAAAGCCCGATCACCCCGAGGATGGTCACCAGGATTAGTAGGAAACGAGCCCGCCGGCCGATCCGCATCGTGGAGATACTTTACCCTCATCAGTCACATAAGTGCAAAGCAGCTAACACGGGAGATCAGAGGCATGCAGAAGCCACGTCTGACCTGCGGTTTTACGTCTAGGGCCCGCTAGGAGCGGGTCTTCTCGAGGGCCTCGTCCTCGACGAACTCCTCCTCGAGCCGGCGCCGGAGGTTCTCGATCTCGTCGGCGAGGGTGGTGTCCTCGGCCGACGCGCCCAGGGCTCTGGTCCGGACGAACCAATGGACGAATCCGCACTGCTCACAGACGAAGCAGTTGGCCTTGGAGCTCGTCCAGTCCTGTCCGAACAGCGAGGCGCCCGTGGTCAGGCGCGCTTCCCGTCCGAAGAACCGGGTGTAGTCGCAGACCTGGCAGCGGAGCTGGCGTCCGGCGATCCGGACCTCGCGTGCTTCCACGCTCGAAACGGTCATCAGGTTCACTAAGGAGCATACGTCCTCAGAGCGAATCGGACCACCCCCAGTACTGACCAAGACGCTAGACTGCGGCTCCCTTCCCCTTCTGAACGGAGGTGGAAGAATGGCCATATCCAATGTCGAGCTCTACGAGGCGCTCAAGGGAGCTGACGCGGACGCTCGCTGAGTCCCGGGCGGACTTCCAGCAGCAGCTCAACGAGTTCCAGTGGCAGCTCACAGAGTTTCGAGGCGAGGTTCGGGAGTCGTTCGCGGCCGTGCGCGGGGAGATCAAGTCCGTGGCGCGGGTGCAGAACTGGATGCTCGGCCTCATCGTCCCGCTCTTCGCCGGGACGTGGGGTACCGTGATCGCCGTCGTCCTCAAGGGGTAGTCCCTCTCCGCGTCATATCCGGTCGGCATCGGCGCGGTTCTTTCCCCTCGGTCTTCCCCTCCCCGAGGTGGAACAATGGCCAGGAGCAACGTGGAGCTCTACGAGGCCCCCAAAGGCAGCATCCCCGAGGACGCTGCTCGCATGATCGCCGAGGTCGTGCCTCCGGCGAAGGACCTCGCGATGAAGACGGATCTATTCGGTGTCCGAGAGGAGATCGGTAGCGTTCGGGCCGAGATCGGTAGCGTGCGGGCCGAGATCGGTAGCGTGCGGGCCGAGGTCCGAGCGTTGCCGACCATGAAGTGGGTCGTCGCCCTCTTCATCCCGGTCTGGCTGGGCACCTGGAGCAGCGTCGTCGCCGTCATCCTCAAGGGTTAGCTTCTCGGCGTGCTGCGCATCGCGGTCCTTGCGTCCGGGCGGGGGACCAATTTCCAGGCTCTTCACGACGCCTGCGCCTCGGGCTACCTCGAGGCCAACGTTGTCTGCGTCTTGACCAATAAGAGGAAGGCCGGCGTCATCGAGCGGGCGGAAGCGGCCGGGGTCGAGGTTTTGGTGCTCCCGCACAAGGGCCGGGACCCTCTCGATGTGGACGAGGACATAGTCCGCTTGTTCGACGAGCGAGACGTGGGCCTGGCTTGTAATGCCGGATACATGCGCGTCCGGGGCCGTGGCTACTGCAAGGCCTTGGAGGGACGCGCGATGAACATC
>JBOGXL010000147.1:0-2300 GCA_050694575.1 Actinomycetota bacterium
CAACGAGCCGATGCCCCCCTTCGAAAGCCTCGAGCCGGTGAACCAAGCCCTCATCGAGTTCGGCCGGTCCGTCGACGCTCCCACTTTCGACAAGGCCAACCGCAGCATCCTGAAGGCGTCGCGTGACCTCGTCGCCTTCTTCGACGACTTCGACGTCCTCGTCACGCCGACCGTCGCCGGGCCTCCACCGATCATCGGCTCCTACCGCGACCCCAACGATCCGATAGCCGAGTTCCTGAACGCTGCATCGCTCGTTCCGTTCACGCCGCCGTGGAACACTACGGGCCAGCCCGCGGTCTCCGTACCGCTGCACTGGGACGACCAAGGCCTGCCCGTGGGTGTGCAGATCGTCGGCCGCCCGGCGGATGAAGCGACGCTCATCCGCGTGTCCGCCCAGCTCGAAGAAGCTGCGCCGTGGGCGGACCGTCGTCCGCCCCTGTCCTAGCGACGTCGGCGCGCGAGTTGCGCGCGCAGGGCTCCCAGGCGGTCGTCCCAGGCCGCGCCGACCTCCGTCATCCACGACATCGCCTCCGTGAAGGGTTCCGGCGTCAGCTGGTAGACGACCGCGCGGCCGTGCCGCCGTGAAGAGACGAGCCCGGCGTCGGCGAGAAGATCCAAGTGCTTGCACACGGCCTGGCGCGAGATCGGCATCCGACGAGCGAGGTCGGTCGAGCTGGCGCCACCGAGGGCCGAGAGCTCAGCGACCAGACGCCGGCGCGTAGCGTCGCCGAGGGCATCGAACACCGAGCCGGGGTCTCTCATACCCTCGCCAGGAATCCGATCTCCGGCTCCGGGGAAACGGCCGCTGCGATCCGTCGCTCCACGACCCGGACGACCGATCCGTCGGACGCCTCGTCGATCACGATCTCGACACGGGACGGTGGTTCGTCGATCGTCGGCAACCAGCGGAAGGTCAGGCGATGCGGAGGGTCGGCCCGCTCGACCACGGCTCGGCGCTCGCCGTCCGAGGTCGTGAATCGTACGAGCTCGCCCTCGGCGACATCACCGTCGACGTCGGCGCCGAACCACTCCCCGAGCCGCTCGGGGTCCGTCAGCTCTTCCCAGACGTCGTTCGGCGACGCGGGGAGGACTATCTCTCGCTCGACGTCTGTCATCCCTAGGATTATCGCAACCTTCTGGTTGCACATCAACCGTCGCCGATCTAGACTCGCAACCATACGGTTGCACTAGGAGGAGGAAGGACATGGCCGATCTGCTCATCCCGATGGTCGTGGAACAAGCCGGCTCGGTCGAGCGCTCGTTCGACATCTACTCACGCCTGCTGAGGGACAGGATCGTTTTCCTCGGCGCCCCGCTCGACGACCACGTGGCGAACCTGCTGACGGCGCAGCTCCTCGTCCTCGAGCACGAGGACTCCGAAGCGCCCGTCTCCCTGTACATCAACTCCCCAGGCGGCTCGTCCACCGCACTGTTCGCCGTCTACGACGTGATGCAATACGTCCGGCCCGAGGTGCAGACGATCTGCATGGGGTTCGCCGCCTCGGCCGCCGCGGTGCTCCTGGCCGCCGGAGCGCCGGGCAAGCGCTTGGCGCTGCCGAACTCGCGCATACTCATCCACCAGCCACATGGTGAGACCGGCCCCGGGCAGGCCACGGACATCGCCATCCGGGCCGAGGAGATGCTCCTGCATCGCCGGATGATGAACGACATCCTCGCCACGCACACCGGGCAGACCGTCGACACGATCGCGGCGGACACCGATCGCGACAACATCATGTCCGCCGATCGGGCGAAGGCCTACGGGTTGATCGACGCGATCATCGAGCCGCGCAAACTCGGCCCCCTGGCCGACTTCACCGTGGCGGCCGCGCAGGAAACGCAACCCAACGGCCGGCGCAAGTAGATCGTCGGTCGTCGCTATCCTCGTCGGATGGCGACGTCGAAGATCCTCGTCGGAGCGCACGTGGCGCCCGATCAGCCGCTCAAGGAAGCCGCGGCCATCGGTGCCGATTGCGTCCAGATCTTCCTGTCCGATCCCCAGAGCTGGAAGAAGCCGCCGGAGCGGCACGACGCCGAGGAGCTTCGAGCCTCGAAGATCCCCCTCTTCGTGCACGCGCCCTATCTCATCAACGTCTGCTCGCCGCGCAACAACGTCCGCTTCGGCTCCAGGAAGATCCACCAGCAGACCTGCGACGCAGCGGCCGTGGTCGAGGCCGCCGTCATCGTCCACGGCGGACACGCCGACGACGACGTCAACGAGGGGTTCGGTCGGTGGGTGCGCACGCTCGAGATGCTCACGTCGGACGTTCCCGTGTTCATCGAGAACACCCCCGGCGGCA
>JBOGXL010000148.1:0-1546 GCA_050694575.1 Actinomycetota bacterium
GGAAGAGATGCAGGACTTCCTCAAAGAGAAGGGCCTGCGTATGCAGGCCATGCCGGAGCAGCTCGAAACGGTGGACGACCTACCGCGCAACCCGGCCGGCAAGGTGCTCAAGCAGGATCTGCGGAAGGCCTTCGGTTGACGGACATGCGCGGCAAGACCGTCCTCGTCACGGGTGCGAACACCGGCATCGGCCTGGAGACCGCCGCCGGGCTCGCGGCGATGGGCGCCGAAGTCGTAATCACGTCGCGCGATGCGACCAAGGGCACCGCCGCCGTCGACGAGATACGGCGCAGGCATCCGGACGCAAAGGTCGATGTGATGGAGCTCGACCTCTCGCGGCTCGAAGACGTCCGCCGGTTCGCCGCGGACTTCAACGAACGCTTCCCTCAGCTGAACGTGCTCGTCAACAACGCCGGGTTGATCCTGGCCGACAGGGAGCTCACGGAAGACGGATTCGAGTCGACGTTCCAGATCAACCACCTCGGCCCCTTCCTTCTCACGTGTCTGTTGCTCGACAAGCTCAAGGCCTCGGCTCCCTCGCGGATCATCAACGTCGCATCGGCGGCGCACCGCAGCGGACGCCTCGACTTCGGCGACCTGCAGAGCGAGCGCGGCTATTCGAAGATGCGCGCCTACGGGACCACGAAACTCTGCAACATCCTGTTCGCGAAGGACCTTGCCCGGCGACTCGAAGGGACAGGTGTCACGGCCTACTCGCTCCACCCAGGCACGGTCCGTACAGGCTTCGGTAAGGACGGAGACACGAAGGGCCTCTTCGCCTTGGGCGTGAAGATCATCGGTCCGTTCATCCTGACGCCGGCCGGAGGGGCGAAGACGTCCATACACGTAGCCTCGGCCCCCGGGATCGAGGGCCACTCGGGGAGCTACTTTCAGCGTTCGAAGCTCGCGAAGCCGTCGCCGGCGGCACGGGACGAAGAAGCTGCCCGACGCCTGTGGGAGGCGAGCGCAGACCTCCTCCACATCGACGCCTGATCGTCGTGTGCCGGATTGCCTACTAGGACCGCAGCTTCGTCGAGTCGCTCACACCCAGGACCTGATCACAGGTTCTTGCGGAACCTCGCCATCTCCGGCTGCTTCTCGTAACCGACGCTCGCCCACAGTTGCTTGGCCCCCGGCTCGTTGGTCAGCACGAGCGCCGTCACCCGGCGGCAACCGAGTGCCCGCAGCCGGCTCTCACCTTCGGCCACGAGCAAGGCGGCGATGCCGCGCCGGCGGTAGTCCGGATGAACGGCGAGCCGATACATGTTGCCGCGCCAGCCGTCCCACGCGACGATGACCGACCCGACGAGCTCGTCGCCGATGGTGGCGACGTAGATCGACTCCGCATCGCGATCGAGAACCGCACGCAACGCTGCCTCATCGTCGGTGAGGGTGGGCGGTGCATCCGCTCGACCCCACAGCTCGAGGATCGCCGGAACGTCGTCGGGCCGGCCCGTGCGGATGTGGACGTCGCTCATGTCAATCGCGAAGCGATGATGTCAGCTTGCCGGTCCACGCCGCCGAAGTGCGAGGCGAGGACCGCGGC
>JBOGXL010000149.1:0-2765 GCA_050694575.1 Actinomycetota bacterium
CGGATCCGCCATCCGATGATCAGTCCGGTGATCGACATCACGGTGATGGCTATCGCGTTGTTGACGATGTCGCTCGCCGTCCGTCCGATGAGCACGGCCGAGCGCGACATCGGCAGCGACCGGAAGCGGTCGATGATGCCCTTCTGCATGTCGTCGGCCAGCGCCGTCCCCGTGAAGGACGCACCGAAGATGATGTTCTGCGCGAAGATGCCCGCGATCAGGAACTCGCGGTAGTTCGTCCCAGGGATGTCGATGGATCCACCGAAGATGTAGGCGAACAGCAGGACGAACATGATCGGCGACATCGTCGTCCAGACCAGGACGTCGGGCAGGCGCTTCGTCTTGATGAGATTCCGTTTGGCGATGGTCGTGCCATCGGCCAGTGCAAGGACGAGCGAATTCATCGGGTCAGCTCCTTCGTTCTCGAGTCGGCGGCCTTGCCGTAGCCATTGCCGGCCGCGTGTCCGGTCAGCGTCAGGAACACGTCGTCCAAGGTCGGGCGCCGCAGACCGACGTCGAGCACGGCGACCTCGGACCGGCGCAGGTGCAGCAGGGCCTTCCTGAGGGAGTCCGCCCCGTCGTCGACGGCCGCGGTGAGACGGCGGCTCTGGCTATCGATCTGCACCTCGCCGACGGCTACCGTCCCGAGGACCTCGTGCGCTCGGCGCAGGTCCGATGGCCGCTCGACGACTATCTCGACCCGTTCTCCGCCGAGCTTGGTCTTGAGCTGGTCGGCCGTTCCTTCGGCTATCACCCGGCCGTGGTCGATCACGACGATTTTGTCGGCGAGCTTGTCGGCTTCCTCCATGTACTGCGTCGTAAGCAGCAACGTGCTACCAGCGCGGACGAGCTCGCGGATCGACTCCCACAGCCCGACGCGGCTGGCCGGATCGAGCCCGGTCGTCGGCTCGTCGAGGAACAGGACCTCGGGCGCGGCCACGAGAGCAGCGGCCAGATCGAGCCGCCGTTGCATCCCGCCCGAGTAGGTCTTGGCCGGACGGTTCGCGGCGTCCTCCAGGTCGAAGCGCTCGATGAGCGTGCGGGCACGCTCCCGGGACGCCTTCCGTCCCAGCCGGTACAGCCGGCCGACCATCTCGAGGTTCTCGTAACCGGTGAGGTGCTCGTCGACGGCCGCCGTCTGCCCCGAAAGTCCTATCCGCTTCCGGACCTCCGCGGGCTCGGTGAGCAGATCGACCCCGGCTATCTGCGCCGAGCCCGCGTCGGGCCGGAGCAACGTCGTCAAAATGCGAACGGCCGTCGTCTTACCGGCGCCGTTCGGGCCGAGCAGGCCGAGAACCGATCCTCGCGGCACAGCCAGGTCCAGGCCGTCGAGCGCGGTCACATCACCGTATCGCTTGACGAGCCCCGACGTACTGATCACGTCCGTCACCTTCGAACCTCCTCGTTCGCTCATACGCGTCCCTATCGGAACGGGCGAGGAATCGAAAACGCCGTGGTGGGCGCGCTACTCGGCGCTGGCGACGTAGATCAGCGAGGCCGACGGGACGTCCTCCATCAGCTGCTGCGCAATGGGCGCCTCGTACGTCGTCACGATCACCTGACGCAAGCCCCCGCGGGAGGCAGCCATCGCGAGGGTGGCCGCCACGATGCGGCGCAATCTCGGATCGAGGTGCTCGAGAGGCTCGTCGAGCCAGACGAACGGCGCCCGGGTGGACGCGCCGGCGACGAGCAGTCGCGCGACGAGCAACGCCCAGACGCGTTCGCCACCGCTCAGGGCGCCGAAGGTCAGTGTCCGGCTGCCCACGCGGCGCGTGATGCGTCCGTCGGCGCTGAGCTGCAACCCGCCTCTGCCGAAGGTCTGCTTCCAGCGCCGCGCAACTTCTGCGACGAGCGGCTCGACGTGTTGCTCCATCATGCGATCGGCCGTCTCGCCGAAGGTCTGCGCGGCCGCTCGCGCGAGGCCTTCGAGACGGAAGAGCTCCTCGAGCTTGGTCGTCAGCTCCTGATCCTGCTCGATCGCGTCCAGAGCTTCCCGTGTCGCGGTCACGGCCGCGAGGCGCACGGCGACATCCTGGTCCTGGTTCTGTACGGAGTCCCTGGCCGTGTCGTGGGCGGCTCGGATGGCCTCTATCTCGTCCGCCGGCTCGGTGGACGGCACGACGGGAACGGGGACGGAGCGAATGTCCGCGATCACCGACCGCAGGCCCGCGAGCACCGTGCGGTGGTTCGTCGCCTGCTCTTCGGCGTCGTCAATCGTTCCTTGCAGCGCGTCGAGATGCCTTGCGTGCTCCTGTGCGGCTTCGTCGGCCTCGTGCTCACCGAAGGGGCGCAGACACGTCGGGCACGCAGCGTCGGCCGACTCGAGGTGAGCGATCGACTCCCGGATGAAGTCCGCGCGACCCCGCGCCGTCGCCGCCCGCGTCTCGGCCTCCGACAACGCTCGCTCCTCGCCGGCTTCGACACCGACGAGCGCGTCGAGCACGTTCTCAGGATCAACATCGCCCGCGAGCATCGAGGCAGCGACCTCCGCGTACGCGGTGAGCTTTGCGTTCCGTTCGGTCAGCGCGTTCCGGTAATTCGCCCACTCGACGGCGACGCGCAGTTGCTCGGACGCTTCGTTCAAGGCCGCGACGGCTGCCTCGCGTGTGTCCTGCGCGGTCCGGAGATCGTTCTCCGCAGACTCCAAGTCCGCGACGAGCTCTTCCTTCTGCCGCTGATCCTTGCGCTCGACGACCTTCGTCTTGCGCAGGGTGCTCGCCGTCTCGGTCGCCAGGGCCTCCGACCGCGCCGCTGCTTCGAAGAGC
>JBOGXL010000150.1:0-1584 GCA_050694575.1 Actinomycetota bacterium
CAACCTCCTGTTGTTGTGCCGGTTCCATCACCGGCTGGTTCACGAAGGCGGATGGTCCGCCGAGATCGGCCCGGACGGCGAGCTTTCCATCCGTCGTCCGGACGGGTCACACATGCGGCGACACTCGTTGACCGCCCCACCCGAGCTCCCGACCGCGTCCGGTCACGACTGCCGGGGGCCGTAGAGGTCGCCGTCGGCGGTCCTTCGTTAGCCTGTGTCTGGCGATGCCGCGAGCGCTGATATCGGTCTACGACAAGACGGGCCTGATCGATCTGGCCCGGGCCCTCGCCGACGCGCGCTGGGAGATCGTGTCGTCCGGGGGTACGGCGAAGGCCCTTCGGGACGAGGGGATCGCCGTCGTCGAGGTGTCCGAGGTCACCGGGTTCCCGGAGATGCTCGACGGACGCGTGAAGACCCTGCACCCGCGCCTGCACGGCGGCATCCTGGCCGACCGGTCCAAGTCGGAGCACCTGGAGACGATCGCCGCCCACGACATCGAGCCGATCGACCTCGTCGTGACGAACCTCTATCCGTTCGACACGCGCGTCACCCCCGACACGGCCGAGCCCGAGGCCGTCGAGCTCATCGACGTCGGGGGCCCGTCCATGATCCGTGCCGCGGGGAAGAACTTCGCGTCGGTCGCCGTCGTCGTCTCGCCGGACGACTACGCGACGGTCATCGAGGAGATCCGGGCCGGTGGGATCACCGACCAGACCCGGCGGCGCCTGGCCGGCAAGGCGTTCGCGGCGCTGTCGGCTTACGACGGCGCCATCGCGCGGTGGTTCGCCGGCGGCGACCTGCCAGACCGCATCACCGTCTCCGGCGAGCTGATCGAGCAGCTGCGCTACGGCGAGAACCCGCACCAGCGCGCGGCGCTGTATCGCCTGTCCGGTTCGGGCAGCGGTGTCGCATCCGGCGAGCAGCTTCAGGGCAAGGAGCTGTCCTACATCAACGTCCTGGACCTCGACGCCGCCTTCCGTCTCGCGACGGCCTTCACGGAACCCGCGGCGTGCATCATCAAGCACACGTCGCCGTGCGGTGCGGCCACGGCGGGCGACATCACAGAGGCGTACCGCTTGGCCTTCGAGTGCGACACGCGCTCGGCCTTCGGCGGCATCATCGGCCTGAACCGTCCGGTCACCCTCGGCATCATCGAGCAGATCCGGGCGGCGGATCTCTTCGTTGAATGCATAGTCGCGCCGGACTACGAGGCCGGCGCCCTGGAGCAACTGCGCAGGCGGAAGAACCTGCGGCTCATCCGGCTCCCCGAGGACCGTTGGGGCTCGGATCCCCTCGACGTCCGATCCGTCTCCGGCGGGCTGCTCGTCCAGACCACCGATGGGATAGGCGACGACCGTGCGCAGATGCAGGTCGTGACGAAACGCCGGCCGTCGGTCGCGGAATGGGACGACCTCCTCTTCGCCTGGACGGTGTGCGCCCGGGTGAAGTCGAACTCGATAGTCCTGGCCAACGGCCGCCAAGCGGTTGGCATCGGCGCGGGGCAGATGTCTCGCGTCGAGGCCTTCGAGATCGCCGTCCGGCGCGCCGGCGAGCGGGCCAAGGGCGCGGTCGCCGCCTCGGATG
>JBOGXL010000151.1:0-3164 GCA_050694575.1 Actinomycetota bacterium
CCAGGTGGAAGTTGCGGTCCTTGGCCCCCATGCCGCCGATGTAGAAGGACAGCGAGAGCTTGATGAACCCGAGCGCGCTCTCGACGTCGTCGGTCGGGACGACGGTCACCGGACACGCGACCTCGAAACCGTCGCGGAACGATATCCCTTCGTACATGTCGTTGCGGTACGGGGAGTAGAAGATAGGGAGCCAACCGTCGGCGATCTCGGTCGCCATCTTCACGTTCTTGGGCCCTTCGGCCCCCAGGTAGATCGGAATCTCGCTGCGCAGTGGATGGACGGTGATCTTCAGCGGCTTCCCGAGCCCTGTGCCGCCGGGGTAGGGCATCGGGTAGTGCTCACCTTCGTTCACGACGGGTGCTTCGCGGCGCAGGATCTTCCGGATGATCTCGACGTACTCTCTCGTCCGCGCCAAGGGCTTGGGGAACGATTGCCCGTACCAGCCCTCGACGACCTGCGGGCCCGACACGCCGAGACCGAGGATCAGCCGTCCGTTCGACAGGTGATCGATGGTCGCCGCGGTCATAGCTGCGCTCGCCGGCGTCCGGGCCGAGATCTGCATGAGGCCGGTTCCCAGCTTGATCGTCGAGGTGTGCGCGCCTATCCAGCACAGCGGCGACACGACGTCGGAGCCGTAGGCTTCGGCCGTCCACACCGAGTCGAAGCCCGACCCTTCCGCGATCTGTGCCAGCTCGACCATGCGCGGCGGCGGTTGCGCGGACCAGTAGCCGAGCATAAGCCCGAGCTTCACGGTTACTTCCGCTCGATCCCTATGACGCGGTCGAGCGCGAGGATGCCCGGCCCGAGCAGGGCGAGCGCGACCATGCCGGCCCACAGCGCCACGTCGATCTCCGCCCCGGCGCCTTGCTGGCCGATAAGGCCTATGTCGAGCTTCACGAGCCACGTCGTTCCGATCATCTCGATGGCGAGCAGGAGCGCAACGATGCGCGTGAGGAGGCCCGCCACGATCATGCAGCCGCCGACGAGCTCCAACAACGCGACAGCCGGACCGACGATGTCCGGAAGCGGTACGCCGAGCGAGTCGACGAAACCGGAGAAGCCCTCGAGGCCGTTGTCGAACTTCTGCCACCCGTGGTAGGCGAAGATCACCCCCATCGGGCCCCGGATCACGAACGGAGCGAAATCGCGGAAGCGATGCACGTTCGGGAGCGAAAGCTGACGCATGAGCACCCTTTCTCCCTCGGCCGGTGCATCAACGCTAGCAGGACGTAGACTCCGTATCTGACGGAGTGTCAGATATCTGATGCACATCGATCTCACGACCGAACAGCGTTGGCTGCGCGACGAGCTGCGCGCGTACTTCGAGTCCATCCCGCGCACCCACGGCCGCACGGCCTGGAACGAGCCCCGAGCGCCAGACTACAGGGACGTCTGCCTGCGCCTCGGTCGTGACGGCTGGCTCGGCATCGGCTGGCCCGTCGAGTACGGGGGGCAGGGACGCGGCCCCGTCGAGCAGCTGATCTTCTTCGAGGAGGCCGAGCGTGCGCGCGTCCCGATGCCGGTGATCGCGTTGAACACGGTCGGACCGACCCTGATGAGGTTCGGCACCGAAGAGCAGAAGGCGTTCTTCCTCCCGAAGGTCCTCGCCGGCAAGATCGACTTCGCGATCGGCTACACCGAACCGGAAGCCGGGACCGACCTCGCCTCGCTGCGGACGCGCGCCGTGCGCGACGGAGACGACTGGGTGGTCAACGGGAACAAGATCTTCACGTCGGGGGCCGAGGATTGCGAATACGTCTGGCTCGCCGCGCGGACGAACACCGAGGTACCCAAGCATCGAGGTATTTCCATCCTCATCGTCGACACCAACGACCCCGGCTTCAAGGCGACACCCATCACGACGCTGGCCGGGCTGCAAACCACGGCGACGTACTACGAGGACGTGCGGGTTCCGCCGAACATGCTCGTCGGCGAGGAGAACCAGGGCTGGACGCTCATCACCAACCAGCTCAACCACGAACGCGTGGCCCTTGCCACCACCGGCTGGGTCCGCAAGATCTGGGAGGACGTGGTCGACTGGGCTCGCGCCGAAGAAGTCATCGACGTCCCATGGGTGCAGCTCAACCTCGCGCGCGTCGATGCGATGATCGAAGCGCTCAAGCTCTTCAACTGGCGCGTCGCCGCCGGACTCGAAAGCGGCGCCCTGTCCCCGGCCGACGCGTCGGCCCAGAAGGTCTTCGGCACCGAGTCCTACATCGAGTGCTATCGGCTTCTGCTCGAGGTCCTCGGACGCCCCGGCTACATCAAGCGCGGGTCCCCGGGAGCCGTGCTCAACGGCGTCCTCGAGCAGGCGTATCGCTCGGCCGTGATCCTGACGTTCGGCGGCGGCGTCAACGAGGTGCAGCGGATGATAATCGCGACCGCCGGCCTGGGGATGCCACGCGGATGAGTGATACCGCGGTGTCGCGTCCGAAGCCCGCGCAGAGCGCAGACACCTCCTTCTTCTGGGACGGCGCCAAGCGCGGCGAGCTGTTGATCCAGCGATGCGCGTCCTGCGGGACGCTTCGCCATCCGCCCGGCCCGGGCTGCGCGTCGTGCGGATCTGTCGATTGGGACACCGTCCGGTCGAGCGGCCGCGGCACAGTGCACAGCTTCGCGGTGCATCACTACCCGCCGATCCCCGGCTTTGAGTACCCGCTCGCGATAGGGCTCGTCGATCTAGAGGAAGGGACACGCCTCATCTCCAACATCGTCGGTATCGATCCGGACTCGATCGAGATCGGCATGGCGGTCGAGGTGGCCTTCGAGAGCTTCGGCGACGATCTCGCGCTCCCACAGTTCAGGCCTGCCTGATGGACTTCTCCCTCGACGAGACGCAGACGGCACTGGCGCAGCTGGCTCGGCGCGTGTTCTCCGAGCGGGCGTCGCACGACCGTCTGAAGGAGCTCGAGGCCGGTGGCCTGAGCTTCGACCGTGATCTGTGGAGGGCGCTCGAAGCGGCCGGGTTGCTGAGCGTCGGCGTCGAGGACGGAGGTCTCCTCGAGCGATGCGTCGTGCTCATCGAACAGGGACGCGCGGTCGCGTCGGTGCCACTGTGGTCGCACTACGTCGGCGCATCGGCGCTCGGCTCGTCCGAGGGGTTGATCTCCGTGTCCTTCGACGGCGAGGGCTGCGGTGCTCATGCCTTCGACGGAGCCACGGTC
>JBOGXL010000152.1:0-8366 GCA_050694575.1 Actinomycetota bacterium
ATGAGGCGGTGAACGCCGAGTTGCCGAGGGTTCCTATGGGAAACGTTGGCTTCGTTCCTCCGGCCTGGCGCCAGTCGGTGATGTCCCAACCCGCCTTCTGGAGCAGGACATAGCCGGCCGCGACGGCCCCGGCGAACGCGACGGCCGAGGCGACCTGCTTGAGGCCGTCCGGACGTCTGTGGAAGAGCAGGATCATCAGCGCCACGGCTCCCACGTACATCGCGATGGAGACCAGCCCCTCGTAGCGGTGATACAGGCCGAAGATCGAGAGCACTCGGTTCGGAGAGAGCAACGTCGCGAGCGCAGTGACGCCCAGGACGATGAGCGCGAAACGCAGGATCCGCGATCGCGGCATCACCAGGCGTCGCCCCCCGAGGTGGGCGGAGAACCACGCCGCGCCCAGGGCGAGCAGTCCGAAGGCCCAGAGGGCGGTCAGCTTCGTGAGGTTGAAGGCGTCGATGGTGCGCGGGTCGAAGGCGACGGGCACGAGGAACACGGCGGCGGCGAAGAGGAACCGCGACCCACGATCGAGGACATCGGCGAGGGCAGCTCGGTCCCCGGTGCGGATCGCCTCGGCGATCTCGTCGCGCAACCCGGGCCGGGCCGGGGCGGCCACAGCCCTCGCCGGCTGATCAACCACCGCCACCGACGTGGGCGCCGGCTGACCCAAGATGGGCTCGACGGCGACGGGCTCTCCGAGGATCGGCTCCGGTGGCGGCTGCTCGCCGAGCAGCGACTCGGTGCCTACTTCCTCGCCAACCGGGCCCGGAGGCTGCGCCACCCGGGCCTCGTAAGCCTCCTCCAGCGTCGGCTGCGTAGCGTCGTCCTGTTGCTGATCGTGGGGTGAGGTCACGCGTTCCTCTTCAGGCTCCGGGGGCACGACAACGAACAGGGTAGCCGCTAGAGCCAGCCGACGTGCTCGACCCGACCTACGGCGCTATAGCTATAGCCGTCGGAGTCGAGCTCGACGTGGCCGTCTGGTTGACGGGGCTGCTGCCGGACACCGTCGCCGTGTTACCCGTCGTCGTGTTGAGCGTCGGCGCGAAAGTGTTGTTCACGGTTGTGGTCCCCGTCTGGTTCACGATCTGGTTCACGGGGCCTATCGCCGTCGTCGCCGTGTTCGTAACGGACCCCGTACCCGACACAGCGCTCGTGCCGGTGCCGGTCACACCACTGATCGACTGGGTCAGGATGTTCGTCCCGCTCAGGCTCGTGGCTGCGCTGACCGTGTTGGACACCGAGGACAACCCAGTAGCCGTCGCCGTCTGGTCGAGGTCTATCGTGACCGTCGGCGTCGCCGTCTGGAAGACCTCGGCGATACCCGTGGCGATGGCCGTCACGTCCACGTTGCCGCCCTGGATCGAGAGCGTCGGGCCGTTGTCGGCCGTCGTGGTCTGCTCGAAGAGCGTGTCCCCGCCCTGGCCCGAGGCGAACCTGCTGTCGTTCGTCGCGTCGATGGTCGTGTTGCCGGCACCCGCCACACCGATCACGTTCGACCCGGCGATGCCGTCGCCGCCGACACCCTCACCATCGACGTTTGACTCGAAGATGTTGTCGCTGGCCTGGACGAGTGCGCCGCGGGTCGTGTTCGGGCCGGCCTCGGCGATCGCCGTCGGCGCGGTGATGGCCGTCGCCGACTGTGTGACCGGCGTCGAGCCCGTGATATTGGCCGCATTCGTCGCAGTGGTGTTGATCACCGGGGTGAACGTGTTGGTAACGCCCGTCGAGCCCGTCTGGTTGATCGTCTGGTTCACGGCTCCGATGGTCGTGGTCACGAAGCTCGTGCCGGTCGGCGTGACCCCACCGCCGCCCGTGCCCGTCGGCGTGACGCCGCCGGCACCGGTGATGGTCTGGCCGAGGATGTTCGTGCCGGTGAGGCTCGTCGCGGCCGTGGCCGTGTTCGACACCGAGGACGGACCGGTCGCCGTGGCCGTCTGATCGAGCGTCAGCGTGATGGTCGGCTCCGCCACCTGGTTGACCGTCGAGATACCCAGGGCGTCCGCAAGGACTCGCGTGTTCCCACCGGTGACGGTCAGGTCCGGGCCGTTGTCGACGACGAGATCCGAAGTGAACTCGGTGCTCCCGCCCTCGCCGTCGGCGAACTGGCTCGTGTTGTCGGCGTTGATGCTCGTGTCGCCCGCACCGGCCACGCCGATGATGTTCGATCCGGCGACGCCGTCACCGCCGACGCCCGCCGCGTCGAAGTTGGCGTCGACCACGTTGTCGCCCACCTGGCTCAGGAACGCCCGCGTGGTGTTCGGGCCGGCGAAAGCCGTGGCCGTCGGCGTGCTGATGGCTGTGCCCGTCTGGTTTATGGGGGCCGAGCCCGTGATCGTCGCAGTGTTGGTCGCTGTAGTGGTCACGATCGGTGCGAAGACGTTGTTGAGCGTCGTCGAGCCCGTCTGGTTCAACGTCTGCGTGACGGGTCCGATACCCGTCACCGACGACGACGTACCCGAGACGACACCGGCACCCGCCGTCGGGCTGACGATCGACTGCCCGAGCGAGTTCAGGCCGGTGATCGTCGTGAGCCCGCTCACGGTGTTCGAGATCGATGGCGCGCCGGTCGAGGAAGAGAACTGATTGAGGGTGATCGAGATGTTCGGTGTCGCGACCTGGCTCACGGTTGAGATGCCCGTCGCGATGGACGTCACGTCGACGTTCCCGCCTTCGACGCTGAGCTCGGGGCCGTTGTCGATCTGCGTGTTGCTGTTCGCTTCGACGCTCCCACCTTTGGCATCGGCGAACCGGGAGTTGTTGGTTGCGTTGATGTCGGTGTCGCCGGTTCCCGCCGCGCCGATGACGTTCGAGCCGGCTACGCCGTCGCCGCCGGTTCCTTCGAAATCGTTGTTGGACTCGGCTTCGTTGTCGCCTTCCTGCTCGAGACAGCCGGCGGTGTCGGCTTCCTCTTCTGCAGCGTCCTCGTTGAACTCCTCGCAAGGAGTCTCCTCTTCAGGGAACCGCTGAGCGCTCGCTGTACCGGCGAGGAACGCTCCGCCCATGAGAAGAACGGCGAGTACACCAGCGAGCAGCTTGAACCAACGGAACATGAGTGACCCCTCGGGGGTCGAGGATCCTGCTATTCGCACCGACGGACCTCCAGGTTCGCGCATTCGACAGGCGAAAACGCCCCGGATCTACGCATCGAAACCTGTCAGAGCGTATTCAGCGGTCTTCGAGTGTGTCAAGGCGCCTAAGCCGGGCCCACCCGGGGTCAATCCTCGTCGGGGCGCAAGGGGGTCCATTCGTCCAGGTCATCGGCCTCCCGGACGACAGGAGGCGGAACCGGCGGCAGGCGGTCTTTGAAGCGATCCCAGGGGTTGGGTCGCTCGCGCCAGGGCTTCCCGATCCACCGGATGAGGCTCCTACGGATCCGCGAGGGCGCCGCCGGCCGTTCCGAGGCCTTCCCGACGAGGTCCACGATGACATCTGCCCTGGTCCGGCCGCGTTTTTCGGCCGAGGTCTCGATGACCACCTCTATCTCGTCCCACTCCTGGCCGAAGAGCTCTATCAGCTGCGCACGGACCTGCTCGAACGGCCGTCCCAGGCGCGCAGTGACCTCGGCCTGGGTGGCCTCGTCAGGCACGACCCCGGGCCACGGCCAGCTGAGCGGCCTCCCACATGGCCGAAGCCGACTCCACGCCGTCCGGGCCGGCCTCCTTTAATATCCGCCGGCCCTCCTGCGCGTTGGTTCCGTCCAGCCGGACGACCATAGGGACCTCGAGAGCGACCCGCTCGAGGGCGCCCAGGATGCCCTTGGCGACCTCGTCGCAGCGCGTGATGCCGCCGAAGATGTTCACGAGGACGGACCGGACCTGCGGATCTCCGAGGATGATCTCCAGCGCCGCGGCGATCTGGTCGGCCGAGGCACCGCCTCCTACGTCCAGGAAGTTGGAGGGCTTGCCGCCGGCGAGGTTGACGAGATCGAGCGTGGACATCACCAGGCCCGCCCCGTTGCCCATCACCCCGACCTCGCCGTCGAGCTTCACGTAGGCGATCCCCTTCTCCTTCGCGAGCTTCTCCTGGGGATCGGTGACGAGAACATCCTGGTACGCGACGTATTCGGGATGACGGAAGAAGGCGTTGTCGTCGACCGTCACCTTCGCATCGAGGGCGTGCACGCGGTCGTCGGTCGTCAGCACCAGGGGGTTGACCTCGACGAGCGAACAGTCGCCGTCCATGAAGCACGTGAGCAGCTTCTGGAAGATGTCCGAGGCTCCTGGGCGGGCTTCGGGGTCAAGGGTCGAGGTGAGCTCCTCGAGGGCGGCCGGCTCGAAGCCGTCGGCGGGGTCCAGGTAGATGCGCTTCAGGGCTTCCGGGTCGCGGGCGGCAACGGTCTCGATGTCGACGCCACCCTCGGCCGAGCACATGGCCAATGGCTTGCCTTCGCGGCGATCCAGCGTGATGGACGCGTAGTACTCCTTGGCGATGTCGGTCGAGGCTTCCACCCAGACGCGCTCGACGACGTGACCGCGGATGTCCATGCCGAGGATCTGCGCGGCCTTGGATCTCGCCTCGTCGGGGGAGCTCGCGAGCTGGATGCCGCCGGCCTTCCCGCGGCCCCCGATCTGAACCTGGGCCTTCACGACGACCTGGCCGCCGATCTCCTTCGCTGCAGCTTCCGCCTCTTCCGGCGTGAGGCAGATGCGCCCTTCGGATACGGGGATCCCGTAACGGGCGAAAACCTCCTTGCCCATGTACTCCAGAAGGTCCACTTTTAGGCCGCCCGACCCTCGAGGGCTCCCCGGAGCCACTCGATGATGGTTTGCGTGGTGGTGCCCGGCGTGAAGATGGCGGCCATGCCGGCCTCCTTGAGGACGCCGATGTCGTCGTTGGGGATGATCCCGCCACCGAAGACCAGGATGTTGTCCGCGCCCCGGGACCGAAGACCCTCGATGACCTTGGGAAACAGCGCCATGTGGGCGCCCGAGAGGGACGAGAGCCCGACGGCGTCGACGTCCTCTTGTATGGCCACCTCGACTATCTGCTCGGGTGTCTGGTGGAGGCCCGAGTAGATCACCTCGAAGCCGGCGTCGCGCAGCGCGCGCGAGACCACCTTCACGCCCCGGTCGTGGCCGTCGAGGCCGGGCTTGGCCATGAGGATGCGGTGCCGGCCTGCTGCGCTCACGCCTGTGATGGTACTGACCGCCTCGGATCGACAGCTACTCGTCACTTGAGGTGTCTTCTCCGCACCTGAGTCGCTTTGCGTTCACTTTGTCAACATCCGTACAATCTTCTTCACTTCGGTACAGGCATACACAAAGGGGACGGCGGGCGTTGACTCCTACTCCTGAACTCCTGTCGCGGCGTGAAGCCGCGGAGCGGGCGGGCGTGCACGTGAACAAGATCCTGGCTTGGGAGCGCAAGCGATGGCTTACGCCCCTGAAGGTCAAGGTCGACGGTCACCCCGAGTTGCGCATCCGGGCCGACGAGCTTCACCGCGTCGTTGCGGAGCTCGCCAACGGCTCCGACAAAGGCAACGGTGGACGGCGCGAACACCCCAACGGGGACGCAACCGCGGGCCCGGCACGGATCGCCATCGACAAACGTGAGATGAGCAAGCGTCTGCGTCGTCTCGCTCTCCGAGAACGGTCGGCACGCAGGGAAGCCGACACCCTCGCGAAGCAAGCACAGAAGCGCGCGCTGCAGGAACAACGAGCCCGGGAAGAGGCGGCCCGTCGCGAGCGCGACGCCCTCAAGCAAGCCGAGGCCGAACGAAAGGCGCGCGAAGAGTCTCAGCTTCGCGCAGCTGCCGCGGTCGAGGAAGCACGCATCGCTCAAGAAACAATCGACAGGACGAAGAAAGAGCGCCAACAGCTCGAGCAAGAGCGGAAACAGCTCGAGCAAGCACGGCAACAGCTCGAGGCTGAGCGACAAGACCTTGCGGTGCGCGAGAGCATGCTCGAGCAGCAGGCCACGGAACAGCAGGACACGCTCCTGACGGCCGAGCAGCATCAACAGGTTCTCGATGCACTTCGTGAGCAGGCCCGCAACGAGATGCGCGCGCGCGAGCAGAGCTTGCGCGATCAAGCCGTCGCCGAGATGCAGGCACGTGAGAACGCACTTCGCGAGCAAGCACGCGCGGAGATCTCCGCTCGCGAGAGCTCACTGGACGAGCACACCCGGACGAGGCTCCAACAAGCAGAAGCCGCGTCCGCAGAAGCCGCGGCGACGGCCCAGCAGCTCGCCGAGCAAGTACAACGCCAGAAGGACGCTCTCGCCGAAGCGGCCGAGCGCGAGCAGATCGCTCGCGACCGCGCCACCCGAGCCGAAGAGACGAGTAACGCAAGTGTGCGCGCGGAGCAAGAGGCGAGAGAGCAGGCGGTAGCCGCCGAGCGTGAGGCACTCGAAGTCACCGAACACGAGCTCGCCAACGTCCGGGAGCGCCTGGCTGAGACAACCTCACGTTTGTCCGAGATCGAGCAAAGGACACGAGAGCTCGAACACGCCGTCGTCGAATCGACGCGCCGCGAGCAAGCGGCGCTCGAGGAAGCACGGCGGTACCAGGAGACGCTCGAAGTCGAGCGCGCAGAGCTCGAAGCTCATGCGCATGCCGTCGACGAGCGCGTGCTCGAGCTCAATGCGACGATCGACGCGTTCGAACAGCGCGAGAAAGCGCTCGTCGCCGAGGTGCAGGGGTACGCGCGACTACAGGATGAGATCGTCGCTCAGGCACAGCTGGAACGCACGGCCCTCGAAGAAGCGGCCGCGCGCGAGCAAGAGGTGCGCGCACAGGCGCTCGCCGATCGCCGGGAGCTCGCCGAGGTCACGAGTCGAGAGCAAGTGACATTCGAGAAACTTCGCGAGGAAACCGAAGCGAAGCAACGAGCGATCCAGCAGGAGCAACAGGCGCTCGATGATGCGCAACGTGCCCGGCGGGCCGCCGAGGAAGCAGGCCGCCGCGAGCAGGACGCCCTCGAACACGCGGCCACGCAGCATCAAGCCCACGAGGACGCCGTTCGCCGGGAGCAGGACGCCCTCGAGCTCGCCCGCATCGAGCGCCGGTCGGCGGAGGAGGCCGACGGTCGCGAGCGTGCCGCGATCGAGGAGGCGCGAGCGGCCCGGGCGGAGCTCGAGCAGGTCGCTGCAAGACAGAACGACGTGCTCGAGCGTTCGCGGATCGATAGGCAGGCCGCGGACGACGCAGAGGTCCGCGAACGAGCGGCCCTCGAGCAGGCGGATCTCGACCGTGCCGCCGCTGAGGAAGCGTATCTGCGAGAACAAGCGGCGCTCGAACAGGCGGCAGCGGATCGCGGCGCCGCCGAAGAAGCGCTCGGTCGAGAGCAGGCGGCTCTCGAGCAAGCGGCAGCGGATCGGTATGCCGCCGACGACGCGCTTCGCCGCGAGTCGATAGCACTCGAGCAGGCGGAGAAGGATCGCATCGAAGCCGAGGAGGCATCACGCCGAGCGGAAGCGGCTCTCGAGACGTCGGCCGCCGACCGCGCGGCGGCCGAAGAAGCATCGCGGCGCGCCCGCGGCGCGGTCGAAGAGGCGCATACCTGGGCCGAGAACCTGCGGGACCAAGTCCAAACCGAGATGCAGGCGCGCGAGAATTCGCTTCGCGACCAGGCGCGCGCGGAGCTCGAGGAACGGGACAAGGCCCTTCGCCGGCAGGCCAAAGCCGAGATGAACGCCCGCGAGAGCTCGCTCCGCGAACAGGCGCGTATCGAGATCGAGGAACGTGAGATGGCAATGCGTGCCGAGCTCCGCACCGAGCATGAACGGCTCGAGCGCGACCTGATGGAGCAGGCCGATATCGAGCGCATGCAGTTCGAGGAGGTTCGGGCCGAATCGCTTCGTGCGCAGGAGCAGCTCGAGCGTGAGCTGCGTGAGCAGGCCGAGATCGAGCGAGGTCAGCTGGAGGAGGCGCGCGGCGAGGTCCAGCGAGCGTGGCAAGAGATAGACCTCGTGCGCGCCGACATCGACGAGCGCGAGAAAGCCACGCGCCTCCAAAGCGAGCGCGAGCTCCTCGCGTTGGAGGAAGGCGCGTCGAGGCTGCAGGAGGCCTACGACCGGGCCGTGCGCGAGCAAGAAGCGCTGCAGGATGCGCGTCAAGAGATCGGAGCGGCGAACGACCAACTGCGCGAGCAAGCCCGTCTGGAGTTCGAAGCCCGCGAGCGCGAGCTCGTCGAGCGAACGGACCGCGAGCTGCGCGCCCTCGAGGAAGGGACCCGCCGGCTACGCGAAGCGCAGACGCACGCCGCGCAGCAGCTCGAGACCCTCGAGGCTGAGCGTGCGGCACTGACCGAACGCGAGCAGACGCTTCTGGAGGACTTCCGCCGCGAGCAGGGCCGGCGCGAGGAGCAGTTCAGGAACGAACGCGACGTTCTCGAACGCGTGCTCCAAGAGGAGAAGGACGCGGCAAC
>JBOGXL010000153.1:0-1682 GCA_050694575.1 Actinomycetota bacterium
CCCATCCGCGCCAGTGCCGCCTCGACGGAGAAGCGCGTGCGCAGAGACGGCTTCTCGAAGATGACGGCTACGACGCGTCCGTCCCCGAGCCCCCGCACGGAAGCCGGGTCGCGTTTGGCCGCCACCGCTGCATCGAGCAGCTCGATGAGCTCGATGCTCTCGAGGTCGGCGATCCGTAAGAGATCCAGCGTCATGAACCCGCCTTCCCCAGCGCGGCGCGGAGGCGCCGCACGCCCTCCTCGGCCTCCGTGTCGGAGACGATCAGCGGCGGCGCCAAACGCACCGTCGATGCGGTCACGTCGTTAACGATCAGCCGTTGGTCGAGCGCGGCTCGAGCCACAGCGCCGGCGCGCGGCTCCCCGAGATCCAGACCCCACAACAGCCCCGCGCCACGCACCTCGACGCCGAGCGGCGCCAGCTCGGAGGCCAGCCACTTCCCCACGGTGTCCGCCCGTTCGACGAGACCCTCATCGTCTATGGCGCGCAGTGTCGCGATGACGGCGGCCGACGCCAACGGACCCCCGCCCTGCGTCGTCGAGTGGTCCCCCGGCTGCAACGCGCCGGCCAGCTCGGTGCGCACCCACATCGCCCCGACGGGGAACCCGCCGCCGAGCGCCTTCGCGAGGGTGACGATGTCCGGATCGACACCGAGGTGCTCGTACCCCCACCACCGCCCGGTGCGACCCACGCCGGTTTGGATCTCGTCGCAGATCAACGTTGCCCCGTTGTCCGAACACAGGCGCCGTGCGGCCTGCGCGAACTCGGCCCTGAGCGGCCTGATGCCGCTCTCGCCCTGGATCGGCTCGATGATGATCGCGGCCGTGCGGTCGGTGACGGCACTCGTCAGCGCGCTCACATCGTTGAGCGGGACGGCCACGAACCCCTCGGGCAGCGGGCCGAAGCCCTCGCGCTTCAACGGCTGCATGGTCGCGGCCAGGGACCCGAGCGTGCGGCCGTGGAACGAGCCGTCCACCGCGACTACTTCGTAGCGGTCGGTATGCCCGTTGCGCCATGCGTGTTTGCGCGCGGCTTTGATCGCGGCCTCGTTGGCCTCGGTTCCCGAGTTGCAGAAGTAGACGTGCCCCGCGCCGAGCTTCGCCGTGATCGTCTCGGCCGCCTCGACGATCTGGGGTGTGTAGAAGAGGTTGCTCACGTGCAGGAGCCGACCGGCCTGATCTTGCAACGCTTTCGTGAGGGCCGGATGACGGTGCCCGAGGGCACACACGGCGACCCCGCCGAGGAAGTCGAGGTAACGCTCTCCAGACGTGTCGTACAACCACACGCCCTCACCGTGAGCGAAACTCACCGTGTACCGGCGCACGTTCCCGAGGAGTGTGTCGTACGCGCTCATGCCGCTGTGACCATGGTTCCCACGCCTGTGTCCGTAAAGATCTCGAGCAGCAGCGCGTGCTCGACGCGACCGTCGAGGATGTGCGCGCGCTCGACTCCCGAACGCAGAGCCTCGACGCACCCGCGAACCTTGGGGATCATGCCATCGGAGAGCTTCCCTTCGTCGAGCAGGCGCTCGAGATCGGTGGCCGTCACCCGGGACAGGAGGCTCCCTTCGTCGCCGAAGTCTTCGTAGAGGCCCTCGACGTCGGTAAGGAAGACGAGCTTCGCCGCACCGAGAGCAGTCGCGACGGCCGCGGCAGCGTGGTCGGCGTTGATGTTGAAGACCTGAC
>JBOGXL010000154.1:0-2701 GCA_050694575.1 Actinomycetota bacterium
AAGGCTTGGGGCGACGTCACCTCGTGAACGAGGTGGAGGTCGACGTAGATGAGCCCGTCGCGAACCTCGTGCTGCTCCCAGATCTTGTCGAACAAGGTCTTGCTCATCACGCCCTCCGTAGCCCCGACGTCACGACGGCCACGAACGTCGTCGCGCGTCTCCCCGGGTTCTCGAAATGGTGCGCCAGGTCGGCGTCGAACGTCACGGCGTCGCCCTCGCTCAGGCCGTAGCGTTCGTCACCGCAGACCAGATCGAGACTCCCCGACTGGACGAGGACCGTCTCGCGGCTCCCCGGCTCGTGGATCGGCGGATCGCCCGGCCCACCCGTTCCGGCACCGGCGCGCAACGTGTGGACGGTAACGGCGTGCGGCTGACCCGGCAGGGGCGGCGTCAGCTCCTCGAAACGATGGCCGTCGCGGCGAACCTCGCGGCGGCTGTCGTGTCGAACGAGAACCACATGCGGTTCTTCGTCCAGACGCAGCAGCCGGGAGAGCGTCAGATCCAGGCCGCCGGCGATCTTCGCAGCAACCGAGAGGGTCGGGCTCGTCTCTCCCCGCTCGACCTGCGACAGCATCGGTGCGCTGACGCCGGCCGCGCGCGCGAGCTCTCGCAAGGAGAGCCCCGTCGCCTCCCGCAAGCGGCGAACGCGGTCCCCCACGACTCCCGTGGTTTCCGTCACGGCCATGGTCGTATGTTATCACATACATTCGTACGTCATCACATCCAACGGCCGAAGCGGGTTCCCCCGTCGGTTCGTTTGAAGCGCGTTTATGCTGGGTGCAGCGTCATCGATAACTCATGAGCGCCGACGCGAAACCCCTCCGGATCGTCCAGCTCTCCGACATCCACTGCGGAGAGATCACCTTCGATGGCAAGCGCATGGAGTCGATAGTCTCCGACGTCAACGATCTGGCCCCCGACCTGGTCGTAGTCGTCGGCGACCTGACGGCCGCCGGCTACGAGTGGGAGTTCGCCGAAGCCGCCGATTACCTCGGCGGGATCGACTGCCCGAGCGTCGTCGTCCCCGGCAACCACGACGCGCGAAACGTCGGCTACCTGCACTTCGAGCGCTTCTTCGGCGATCGCTTCTCCCGGCACCGCCAGGGATTCGAGCCGCAACGTGCGGCGGCCATCGGGGCTCCCGGCGTGACCGTCGTCGCCGTCGACTCCTCCGAGCCCGACCTCAACGAGGGCCAGATCGGACGAGAGCGCTACCCGTGGATCCGCGAGCAATTCACCAATCCCGACGACCTGAAGATCTTCGTCATCCACCACCACCTCGTCGCGATACCCGGCACCGGTCGCGAGCGCAACACGATCAACGACGCCGGCGACGTGCTCGCCGAGCTCTCGCAGCTCGGCATAGACATCGTGCTGTCGGGACACAAGCACGTCCCGTACTTCTGGGGGATCAGCGGCTTGCTCATCTGTAACTCGGGCACGGCCACGACCAAGCGCCTGCGGGGCCTCACCCCGTCCTCGTGGAACGAGCTCGAGGTGGACGCTCAGGCCATCCGCGTCTACCTCCACTACGAAAACGGACGGCGCGAGCTCGCGTGCGTGAGGAGCCGTGGGACACGCGCGATGGTGCGCGAAGGCTTCTACATCACCGAGGAGTTCCTCTCGACGAACCATCTCCTGCCCGCCCCCTTGTCTTGACGGAATCCGATCACGCTCGTACGCTCGAACAGATGAACGCGTACGCCCGCTGGTATTTCCGCTTTTTCGGCGCCCTGTGGCGCCCGGCCGGCGCGCGTCTGTCATAACGGCAGAGAAGCTCCAGATCGCGAGCCCCGGGCGCCGAGCCCGGGGTTTTTGCTTGTAGGTGAGAGATGGCGAGAAAGGGTGACATCGAGATGGTCGTCGTGATGGACACGAAAGCGGGCGAGGCCGACATCGAGCGCGTCGTACACGAGGTCGAAGCGGTCGGGGGCCAGGCGTTCGTCTCCCCCGGGAAGCTCCGCACGGTGATCGGGCTCGTCGGGGATACGGCGCGCTTCATGGAGCTTCCTCTCGCCACGCTCCCCCATGTCGAGCAGGTCATCCGCGTCGGTAAGCCGTACAAGCTCGTCGCACGCGAGCTCCATCAGGAGGCGAGCATCGTCAACGTCGCCGGCGTCGGGATCGGCGAAGGTACCTTCACCATCATCGCCGGCCCGTGCGCCATAGAGAACGAAACACAAGCGATGGAGGCCGCGCGCATCGCGCAGGACATGGGCGCCCACGTCCTCCGCGGTGACGCGTACAAGCATCGCTCGTCCCCATACTCCTTCCAGGGTCTCGCCAAGCGCGGGCTCGAGATCCTCAAGGAGATGTCGCGCGCGACGGGCATGCCTACCGTCACCGAAGTGCTGGAACCCGCGGATGTCGAGCTGGTCGCTTCCTACGCCGACATGCTCCGCGTCGGGACGCGCAACATGCAGAACTTCCCGCTGCTTCGCGAATGCGGACGATCGGGGAAACCGGTGATGCTGAAGCGCGGCATGGCAGCGACCATCGAGGAATGGCTGATGGCGGCCGAATACGTTGCCCGGGAAGGCAATAACGACATCATCCTGTGCGAGCGAGGGATCCGGACGTACGAGGACGCGTACCGCAACACGCTCGACGTCTCGGCCGTGCCGGCGACGAAGGCGCTCACGCACCTTCCCGTCATCGTCGATCCGTCCCACTCCGGTGGACGCCGCGAACTCGTCGCGCC
>JBOGXL010000155.1:0-12117 GCA_050694575.1 Actinomycetota bacterium
GATCAGACGGGTCCACGACCGGGTGCTCGAAGCGACGGGCGTCGATCTCGAGCCCGAGGTTCGATTCCTCGGGTCGTTCGGCGCATGAGCGGCTCGACGGTCTTCCGGCGACGACTCGTCTTGCTGGCGGTGCTGACGTTCGTCGCGGGTATTGCGTATGCGGTGTATGCGTTGCGGATCGACGAGATTCGCGTGAGCGGCCTTCGTACGCTCGATCCGAAGATGGTCATCGAGCGTTCGGGACTCAAGGGTGGCGAGCGCATCCTGTGGGTCCGTCTCAGTGCCGTCGCTCGTCGACTGGAAGCGATCCCCGGCATCGCCACCGCCCGGGCCGAGCGATCGTTCCCAGGGACGGTCGTCATACATGTGCGGGAACGCGCGCCCATCGCGCGCTTGTCCGGCGGTCTCGGCGTTGACTCCGACGGCAGGCTGTTCGAAAGCTCCGCGCTCAACGGACTCCCTGTGCTGGAAGGTGTGCGCGGTGAGCTGAAGGCCGGAGCGTCCGTCGATCGCGCGTCGGTTACTGTGCTCGACGCATTCGCGGGATTCCCCGAGGAGCTCCGGAAGCGGACGGCGGGCATCGTCGTCGGCCCGCCGATGGTGTTGGTTCTCAGGGACCGTACCGAGGTCAGGTTCGGCTCCCATATCGACCTCGCGCAGAAGGCGTCGATCGCCGAAGCGGTACTGCGCACAGAGTCGGGTCGCGAGCTCGCCTACGTCGACGTCCGCTCGCCCGCCGTGCCCGTGTCCCGCCGGCGCGATCCGCCCACACCCGCGCCCACTCCGCAGCCAACCGCCGCCGCGGCAACCGCTGCACCTGCGGGAACGCCGGGGCCCACCCCTTGAGCCCCACGTTGACGCTGTTCATTGGGTGAGGTATCGTTCTTCACCTGCTACATGAGGCTTAATCTGCCTCAACATGTGGTCGATGTTGAGTCCGAGGCCGGACTCCACAACGACGCGTCGGCGACAAGTCTGAGCAGCATCACGAAGGGGGCGGGGGTCGTAGCTAGGGGAAGGAGCAGCACCGTGGCCGCAATGCCCCAGAGCTATCTGGCGGTGATCAAGGTCGTCGGTGTCGGCGGCGCGGGCGTCAATGCCGTCAACCGCATGATCGAAGCGGGACTGCGTGGTGTGGAGTTCATCGCTATCAACACCGATGCGCAGGCTCTGTTGATGTCCGACGCCGACGTGAAGCTCGACATCGGACGAACACTGACGCGTGGTCTGGGCGCGGGGTCCGATCCCGAGCTCGGACGTCAAGCCGCCGAGGATCACCGCGAGGAGATCGAGGAGGTCCTCAAGGGCGCCGACATGGTCTTCATCGCGACCGGTGAAGGTGGCGGCACAGGCACGGGAGCCTCGCCCGTCGTCGCCGACATCGCGCGTTCGCTCGGCGCGTTGACGATAGGTGTCGCAACGCGACCCTTCGCGTTCGAGGCCAAGAAGCGCGGCCTCCAGGCCGAGGCCGGCATCGCCGAGCTGAAGGATCGCGTCGATACGCTGATCATCATCCCGAACGACCGTCTCATCCAGATCTCCGACGAAGCGACGGCTCTTCAAGACGCATTCCGTCTCGCCGATGAAGTTCTCCTCCAAGGTGTACAGGGCATCACCGACCTCATCACGACCCCGGGGTTGATCAACCTCGACTTCGCAGACGTCCGCACAGTCATGACCGACGCCGGCTCGGCGCTGATGGGTATCGGCGAATCGTCCGGTGACAACCGGGCGACGGAGGCCGCTCGACTCGCTGTCTCGTCGCCGCTCCTCGAGGCGTCGATTGAGGGAGCCCGCGGTCTCATCATCAACATCACCGGTGGCCCCGATCTCTTACTGCTCGAGGTCAGCGAAGCAACGGACACGATCACTTCGGCCGCGCATCCGGATGCCAACGTGATCTTCGGTGTAGCCGTCGACGAGTCACTGAGCGGCAAGGTGCGCGTTACGGTGATCGCGGCTGGGTTCGAAGGACGGGAATGGGCCGAGCCGGCCCCCGCCCGTCAGGAGCGCCCCGCCGAAGCCTTGTTCGGCGAAGGTGAAGAGGACGAGGAAGCATTCGACGACGACCTGGAGATCCCGGACTTCCTCAGGACGTGATCTTCGGCACGCAACCGACCGACCGGCTCCCGGACGCGGGAGCCGGTTTCGTTTGGGACGAGGTCGGTGACGAGCGACCGGTTCCCGTTCTCCGCCCGATCGTCGACGGCATCCAAGCCGCGTTCACGACACGGGTCGGCGGCGTCTCGCCTCGCCCCTACGACGAGCTCAACATCTCGTTCCGTGTCGGGGATCGCGACGATCACGCGCGAGCGAATCGCGCCATAGCGGGGCGCGCCGTGGGACGGGACGGATCGTGGTCCGTCGTCAAGCAGGTGCACGGCGCGCAAGTCGTGCGTGCGGGCCGCCCGGGGAATCCGCTGGACGCCGATGCGCTGTGGACGGACGACGCCGGGCAGACCCTGGCGGTGATGGCGGCCGACTGCATACCGGCGCTCGTCGCGGCGCCCGGACGGCTCGGACTCGCCCACGCGGGGTGGCGGGGGCTGGTCGAGGGGGTGGTGGAGGCCGCCGTCGGGGCCGTCGGATCGGCTCCGGCCGTGTTCGCCGGGCCGGCGATAGGCCCGTGCTGCTACGTGGTCGGTGACGACGTACGTGAGGGCTTCCGATCCAGGTTCGGAACGGCCGTCCTCGCGTCGGGTGATCGCCTCGATCTCTGGGCCGCAGCCGAGCGCGCCGCGCTCGAGGCCGGCGCATCGTCGTTCAGCGCCGCGCGCATCTGCACGTCGTGCCATCCGGAGCTCTTCTTCTCCCACCGCCGGGACAACGGCCGTACGGGCCGACAGGCGCTCGTGGCGGCCCTGTCGTGAAGACGGAGACGGCCGTTGCCGACGCCGTCACCCGCGTCGCCGAGCGTGTGGCGACGGCTGCCTCGCGCGCCGGAAGGGACCCGAGCGAGGTGAGGATCGTCGCCGCAACCAAGGAGGCGGATGTCGAGGCCATCGCGTCCGCGGCTCGAGCCGGTCTCCGCGACTTCGGTGAGAACCGGGCGAGGGAGCTCGCCGCGAAGGCCGAAGCATCCGCGGGTGACCTGCGGTGGCATTACCTCGGCGCCGTACAGACGAACAAGGTGCGCTTCCTCGATCGCGTCGTCCTCGTCCACGGACTCGACAGACTTCGAGAGGCCGAAGCTCTCCAGGCGCGTGGAGACAAGCTCGGCCGATCCTGGGACGTCCTCGTCGAGGTCAACATCGCCGCCGAGGCCCAGAAACAGGGCATCCCGGCGGCCGGCCTGCCGGCGTTCCTCGACGGGCTGGGGGCCTATCCACGCGTGCGACCTCGTGGTTTGATGTTCGTGGCGCCCCACGTGGAAAACCCCGAAGATGTGAGGACGATGTTTGGCGAAGCTCGCTCCCTGAGCGAGCGGTTCGGGTTGCGCGAACTATCGATGGGTATGAGCGACGACTTCGAGGTAGCCGTAGAGGAAGGCTCGACGATGGTGAGGATCGGAAGAGCGATCTTTCGCCCGGGGAGCGAGTGATGCCCGGATTCTGGAAGAAGGCGCTGATCTATCTGGGGCTCGTTGAGGAAGAAGACGAGCTCGAGCCGTTGCCGCCTGAGTCACCGCCGCCCGATCAAGCGACGTACGAAACCGTGCGCCCGATCCGTCCGGATCTACCGTCGTCGACCGTGCGCCGGATAGGAGCGGACGAACCTTCCACCGCGGCGCCGTCGGCGCTTGCGCCGCGTCAAACCGTTCACGTTGTCGAGCCGCGGACCTTCAACGACGCAAAAGAGATCGGCGACCGCTTGAAGGTGAACGCCCCCGTGATCATGAACCTGCAGGCGGCCCAGCCGAACCTCGCGCGGAGGCTCGTGGACTTCGCAAGTGGTCTAACCTACATGGCCGGCGGGTCGATCAAGGAGGTCGGCAATAGGATCTTCTTGCTGACGCCCCCGAACGTCGAGGTGTCGGCGGACGAAGCCAGGGAGCTCATGGCCGATCGCGGATTCTTCAACCAGTTCTAGTTGGGCTTCGACTTCCGGTTCCTCCTCGTTGGCACCCCCGACCGGGCTTTCCCCGGGGCGATCGGGGCCTACCGGTACATCCTGTTCCTGTACATCATCCTGTCGTTCCTCCAGTCGCTGGCCGGGCTTACGCTTCCCGACGTGATTCGGCCGGCCGCCCGCTTCGTCTACGACGTCTCCGAGCCTTTCCTTCGGATCTTCCGAGGGCTTCTGCCGGCTCTGCGGCTCGGCGGGATGGGCCTGGATCTGTCGCCGATCATCGCGTTCATCGTTCTCCTTATCGCCGAACGGGTGCTCATCGAAGTGCTCTTCTGACATGCCGACCGAGAGCTCGTCCGAGCTGCTGACGTTCCTCGTGTCGCGTCACCAGCGGGCGCAGCGCGAGCTCGACGATCTGCGTCAGCGAGGTCTGGAGATCGTCATCGCCGCGTGCGTGACCGAGCTCCGGGGTCCGGGGTGGGCGCCGTCGCGTGCCGTCACGATCGACACCTCGTCGCTGTCCGAGGCCGATGTGACGAGTCGGCCCGGGGGAGGATCGACGGCTCCGGCGGACGGCCAACCGGACGAGAAGGCTCAGGAACCGCTTCCTCCCGAGCCGGACGACGCAGAAGGCTCGTGGGAATGGCTCGCTCCGGAGGAGCCGCCGCCGACGCTCGAGGACGACGTGCGGGCTGTTGAGACGCAGCCCGACACGCCCGCGGGAGAGCTGAAGACGCCGGCCGACCCGCCCGGACGGGCCGTAGGCTCGCCGAAACCGGCCTCGCCGGTGTCTCCCGAGCCCGCCGCAGAGGACGTCCGCGGGGCGTGGACCCCTCCGCCGAGCGGGTAAGTGCTCGTTTGCAGGCGCAGGTTCGCTCCGACAACATAGGGCGAGCGTCCGACTCCTCGATGCCAGAAGGAGGCAGGCCTTGTTGGTACGCATCACGTGGGCTCTGGTCGTCGCCGCGCTAGGCACCTTGATCGGCGGCTTCTTCACGCCCGACTCGAACGTCCTGCTCTTCGTCGCTATCGGTCTTGCGCTCTGCGTCATCGTTCTCGTTCTCGTCAGTTGGGCGAGGCGCGCGCGTGAGGCGACTGGTTACGGCTTCGAGGAGCGTGTTTCGGCGGCGGGTCGGCGAAGAGTGGAAGCAACGGACGAGGAGCTGTTCGCAACGCTCGAGGAAGATGAGGAGTTCGCCGTTGGCGGACGCAGTCGTGCGCGCCGTCCGCGTCGCGGTCCCGCACGAGCCGGCGCCGCCAGCCGTCCGCGGAGCGCGCCGAAGGCGAAAGCCAAGCCCAAGTCTGGTGCGAAGGCCAAGCCGAAGGCCGCACGCAAGAGCACCGCATCAGATCGGGCCAAACCGAAGGCCGCACGGAAAGGCAAGCCCAAGGCCACACGCAAGGCGACCCGTCCGAAGGCCCGCCAGCCCCGCCCTCGCCCCCCGGAGGAAACTCCTCCTGAGTAAGTCGGGGTGAGCCGTTGGCACGGCTGACCTACGCCGCCCTCGCGCTCGCCCTCGCCTCGCTCGTCTCGGGGTTCTTCATCCGGACGACGGCCGTCCCGCTGTTCGCGTCCATAGGGCTGTCGGCCCTCGTCCTGATCCTCATCCTGCGGGGGTGGGCCCGCAAGCTCCGGCAGACCGAGCTCGGCGAAGACGGAGAGGCCTTGGATGAGCCCGCGATCCAGCTCGAGGATCTGGACGTGGTGGAGGAGATCGAAGCGACGGATTTCGTCGTCGTCGATGCGGGGGTCGCACGGACGGCACGTCGTCGTCGGCCCCGCCCCGTCGCTACGGATGTCCTCGAGGAGCAGGAGCCTCGAAGAAGACCGGCGCGGCCACAACCCCCACTCGCCCGCCGGCCGCGCACGACCGGCTCGGCCCGTCGAGTGGTCGTGCTCCCCGGACGCAAGCGGTACCACGCACCCGGATGCCGCTTCGCTCGCGGCAAGGGGGCCGAAGAGATCGCCGAGTCGACGGCTCGACGCCGCCACTTCCAGCCGTGCAGCGTGTGCCTGGGCTAAGGAGACCGCCGGCGGAAGACGTCCGTATCGAGGTTCGCGACGCGATCGAGGAACAGGATCCCGCCGAGGTGGTCGATCTCGTGGAGCAACGCGCGAGCCTCGAAAGCATCGGCCTCGACGACTCGCGCCGAGCCGCTCTCGTCGAGCCCGCGCACGACGACTTTCGACGCTCGGCTCACGTTGGCCGTGAGGTCCGGTACGGAGAGGCATCCTTCGCGCGCCACGACCGACCCTTCCGCCTCGACGACGACGGGATCGAGGAGTACGACGAGACCGTGGCACGTTTGGGCACTCGGGTGACCCGTCACGTCGACCACGACGCATCGATGCAGGGAGCCGATCTGGTTGGCGGCGATACCGACGCACCGCTCGTGCGAGCGCATCGTGTCCACGAGATCGCGGGCGAGGGCGCGGGCATCGTCGTCCACCTGAACGACGGGAGCCGCCACCTGCTTGAGGATCGGGTCCGGATAGATCCGGACGTCCCGAACCGCCACGGCTAGAGAAGGTCGTCTTCGCGGACGCGCAGCGTGAAGTCCACGCCGATGTCTGAAGCCACCCCGGTGAGCGTGCGCTCGAGATCGTCGGCGGCCAAGCCGTCCGGCAGGACGAGCTCGAGCAGGAGCGCGTAGACGGGCTCGTCGACTCCCACGAGGCGGGAGTTCAGGTCGGTGATGTTCACACCCTCCTCCGCCAGGGCCGCGCTCACTCGATACAGGATCCCGGGACGATCGGCGCCGTAGACGGTCAGCACGTGCGACGGGTGAGGGACCTCGGCCGTGTCCTCGACGTCGAGCACGTCGTAGGTGAGCCCTGTCTCCTCGCAGGCCGGTCGCAGCGCGGCCTCGAGCGACGCGCGCGTCGTCCCGGGCGGCGAGGCGAGGACCAGCATCATCGCGAAGTTGCCCCGCAGGAGGGTCATCGACGAGTCCTCGACGTTGCACCCTTGCTCGAAGAGCACGGTCGCCACGGCCGCGACGATGCCGGGGCGGTCACGGCCTATCGCCGCCAGCGCGAAGGAGGGCATCAGGCCTTGCGCACGGCCACCCTGACCTCGGTGCCCTCGATAGCGATGGTGTGCGTCGGCTCCGTCGCCGAACCATCGTGGTCGATGCCGGTGGCGAGCAGCTCCTCCGTTACGTAGTCCGTGTGGTCGTGCAACGACGCGATCACTTCGTCGGGTGCTTGCACGACGATGGCGATGCGGTCTGTGACGTCCAGGCCGAGATCGCGACGGACGGACTGCACCTGGTGAACGAACTCTCGGGCTATGCCTTCGCGCCTGAGCTCCGGAGTGACGTGCAGATCGAGCGAGACGCCGAAGGGGGCTTCGTACGCGAAGGCTGTGCCGCTGGCCGGCTCCCGCCTGATGTCGATCAGCTCGATGTTCACGCGAACGGGACCAGCTTCGGTCTCCACCTCGACGTCCAGACCTTCCTCGACGGCAGCCGCGAGGTCTTCTGCGGCCTGCGGCTCCAAGGCAGCGAGCGCCTGCGCGAGGGGCCGGACGGACGAGCCGAGCTCGGGGCCGGCCGTGCGGTAGTTGGGCCGAAGGGTGATCCGGACGAGATCGCCGACCTCTTCGGCGAAGGAGAGCTCTACGACGTTCAGCTCGTCGGCCAGGAGGTCGCCGACCTCTTCGACGGCGTCGCGGAGATCCTCGGGGACGAGCAGTACGGCGGCACCGAGCGGCTGCCGAACCTTCATCCTCGCGTCGCTGCGAGCCGAGTGCCCCAGAGAGGCGAGCTCTCGCGCAGCGGCCATCCCTGCAGCGAGCCGCGGATCGACGACGTTGGGGTCGCCTTCGGGGAAGTCCGAGAGGTGAACGCTGGCCGGTGCCGACGGATTCACCTCACAGACGAGGTTGCGGTAGAGCTGATCGGAGAGGAAGGGCGCGAAAGGCGCGAGCAGCGCCGAGAGGTCCACAAGGCACGTCCACAACGTCCAGTACGCGGCCGACTTGTCCGCTCGTTCCTCTTCGTCGGCAGCCGATCGCCAGAAGCGCCGTCGTGATCGCCGGACGTACCAGTTCGAGAGGTCGTCGATGAACTCGACGATCCGGCGCGAGGCCCGGAGTGAATCGTAGGTGGACAGAGCGTCGTCGACCTCGAAGGTGACCTGGTGGAGCTCGGACAGGATCCAGCGGTCGAGGGCCGGACGGAAATGCGGGGCGATCGGCTCCCACGTGTTCGGGTCGAACCCGTCGATGTTGGCGTACATGACGTAGAGCTTGTAGACGTTCCACAGCGTCAGGAACGGACCGCGGATGACCTGCTCGAGCGCCTGCTCCGACAGCCGCCGGTTCTCCGAAGGATCGCCGGCGGACAAGTAGTAGAAGCGCAGCGCGTCGGACCCGAACCGGCTCAACACCGCCCACGGGTCGGACACCGTCTGCGTCTTCGACATCTTCTTCCCGGTGTCTTCGAGCACGAGGCCGTGACAGATCACCGTGTTGTAGGAGTTCTGGTCGAACAGCGCGACGGACTCGGCCATCAGCGAGTAGAACCATCCCCGGATCTGGTCGAGGCCCTCGGCGATGAAATCGGCGGGGAAGCGGCGCCGGAAGGCCTCGGTGCTGCCTTCGCGGTGCGGATACCCGTGCTGGGCGAAGGGCATCGCGCCGGAGTCGTACCAGACATCGATCACGTCCGGGATGCGGCGCATCTGTTTCGCGCATTCGCCGCAGGCGAACGTGATCTCGTCGACGTGCGGGCGATGGAGGTCGAGGCCGGTCAGGTCGCGTCCGGCGAGCTCGCTGAGCTGGGCGACGGACTCGACGGCTACGTCGTGTGCGTCGGGGCAGCGCCACAGTGGTAGCGGCGTTCCCCAGAACCGGAAGCGAGACAGCGACCAATCCACGTTGTTCTCGAGCCATTTGCCGTATCGGCCGTCCCGGATGTGTTCCGGCACCCAGTTGACGCCGCTGTTCACTTCGATCATCCGGTCGCGGAACTCGGTGGTGCGGATGTACCAGGAGATCAGCGCGTAGTACAGGAGCGCCGACTTGCATCGCCAACAATGCGGATAGGAGTGGACGTAGGGCTCGGATCGGACGAGAAGCCCCGACGCACCGAGCATCTCCACGATCTGGGCGTCGGCCGCCTTGACGAAGCTGCCGGAGAGCTCGGGAACGGTCGCGTCGAAATTCCCGGAGGCGTCGACGGGATTGTAGACCGGGATCTCGGCCTTGCGAACCGCGTCGAGGTCGTCCGCGCCGAACGCTCCCGCGAGGTGGACGACGCCGGTCCCTTCGGCGACGTTGACGAAGTCCGCACCGAGCACGCGCCACGCACGGCCGACCGCGCCTTCCACTCGTTCGAGCGACCGGCGCGCGTAGTCGAACGGCGGCCGGTACTTAAGGCCCACGAGGTCCCGCCCGGCGAACGTCGCGATCCGTGCCAGCGGCTCCTCGAGGCCGAGGGCCGTCTCGACGAGCGCGACGGCGAGGATCAACCGTCGGCCCCCGTGCTCGACCAGCACGTACTCGAGGTCGGGATGGACGGCGCACGCCAGGTTGGCGATGAGCGTCCACGGAGTCGTTGTCCACACGCACAAGGCCGCGTCCTCGAGCGGTACGTCCGTCACGGTGGGTGCACCGTCGAGCGGGAAGGCCAACGTGACGCCGGGATCGGTCACCTCCTGGTACACGCCGTCCTGACCGAGCTCGTGGTCGGACAGCGGCGTTTCGCACCGCGGGCAGTAGGGAGCAACGCGATGGGCTTCGAAGAGGAGCCCCTTGCGATGGAGCTCGGCCAACGACCACCAGACCGATTCGATGTACTCGTTGGACATCGTCTGGTAGGCGTTCTCGTAATCGAGCCAGAAGGCGATGCGGTCGGAGAAGTGGACGTAGTTCGTGATGTACTCGCTGACCGACGTGCGACAGAGGTGATTGAACTTCTCGACGCCGTAGTCGAGGATCTGTCGCTTCGACGTGAAGCCCAGGCGCTTCTCGACCTCGACCTCTGCTGGGAGACCGTGACAGTCCCACCCAGCCTGGCGGGTCACGTACCTCCCCTTCATCGTCTGGAAGCGCGTGTAGACGTCCTTGATGACGCGAGGAAGGACGCTGTGAACGCCCGGCGGGGCGTTCGCGAACGGCGGTCCCTCGTAGAAGACGAGCTCCGGAGCGCCCTCGCGGAGGCCGAGAGCTCGTTTTTGGATGTCGTTGGTCGTCCACCACTCGAGGACGTCCTCCTCGAGGGCGGGAAAGCTCGGATTCGTATCTACGGGTCTGTGCATGGTCACTTTCGCAAGGGTCTGTGGCGCCCATCGCCAACGGCCCGGACGCCGGTCGACGTCATTGTACGAAAGCGCCGGAACGTCTTTGACGAGGTCGGACGCCCGTGCTAGCGTCAGCGCCCATCGAACGGGCCGAAAAAGCCCGCCCGCCCATGGCGAAGACGCAGAAGAGCCGCAAGAACCTTGACGCCGTAGAGGAGAAGCTCAACCTCGAGCGGGAGCACCTCCTGCGCCAGGTGACCGAGCTCGAGGCGCGACAGTCCGGGGAGACCCCGACCGACGCCTACGACGACGAGGGTGAGCCCGAGACGGCGACCTACGAGAGGGAGCGCGATCTGTCGCTCCTCGAGAATGCGCGCGATCTGCTCGATCGGGTCGACCGCGCCCTCGGACGTATAGCGGACGGCACGTACGGGACGTGCGAATCGTGCGGCCGCTCGATCGAGGCCGCGCGTCTGAAAGCCCTCCCGTACGCGACCCTCTGCATCTCGTGCAAGCGCGAGGAGGAGCGCCGGTAGGAGCGGTCACCGGTGTGAGAGCGATAGGCCGCGCGCGGCTCGCCGTGCTCGCGCTCACCGTCGCCGGTCTCGATCAGCTCACGAAGTCCGTCGTTGCCTCGTCCCTCGCTGAAGGCGAGTCCGTTCGGGTGATCGGCAACTTCCTGCGCATCACGCACATCCGCAACTCGGGCGCGGCCTTCGGCCTGCTGCGCGGGTTCGGGGGGCTACTCGCGCTCGTCGCGCTGGTCGGAGTCATCGCCTTCTTCGCGGTGGTCGTGCAGAACCCGCCGGCGCCGACCGGCGTCGCCGCCGCGCTCGTGGGCGCCGGGGCGCTCGGAAACCTGCTCGACCGCTTGGTCCGAGGGCCCATCGGCCGCGGTACCGTCGTCGACTTCGTCGACTTCCGGTTCTGGCCCGCTTTCAACGTGGCCGACTCGGCCGTCACCGTCGGCGCGTTGTTGATCCTGTGGTCGGAGCTCGGTCGGAGCAAGCCTGCCCGACCGTCCGAGTCGTGACGGTTCGTTACGAGGTGCTCGCAACCTTAGCCGGCACGCGCCAGGACGTCGTGGTGGCCGAGGCGGCCGGTGTCTCGCGGGCCCGCGCCGGGGAGCTGATCGGCGCAGGACGAGTCCGGATCGGCGGTCGGATCGAGCGCAAGTCGTATCGCGTGGCGGCCGGCGATGTCCTCGAGATCGATGTGGCCGCCGACGAGGCGCAGCCCATCGTGCCTCCCGAGGGTGTAGTGGTCGTGTACGAGGACGCCGATCTGCTCGTGGTGCACAAACCGGCCGGCGTGGTCGTACACCGCGCGGCGGGGGTGCGCGGCGGGACGCTCGTCGATGCGTTGCTGTCGACCGGACGTCGCCTCGCCGCGCTTCCCGGGCAGGATCGCCCGGGGATCCTGCACAGGCTGGACCGCGACGTCTCGGGCCTGCTCGTCGTGGCGAAGAACGACGCTGCGTACGAGGCGCTCACGGACGCGATGCGCCGCCGCGAGATCGAGCGCCGGTATCTCGCGCTCGTCCACGGGGTGCCGTCGGCCGACCGCGGGAAGATCGACGCACCCATCGGACGCGACCCCAAGCACCGAACACGGATGGCCGTCCTGCCCGACGGGCGCTCCTCGGTTACGTGGTTCCAGGCGCGGGAGCGCTTCGGCGGGTCGGCCCTGCTCGAGGTGAAGCTCGAAACGGGCCGGACCCATCAGATCCGTACCCACCTGGCTTCGATAGGCCACCCGATCGTCGGCGACGCCGCCTACGGACGGGACAGGACGCTGGATCGCCGGCTCGGCCTGGGCCGTCCCTTCCTGCATGCCTTCCGCCTGTCCTTCGCTCACCCACG
>JBOGXL010000156.1:0-2834 GCA_050694575.1 Actinomycetota bacterium
TCAGCCACGACAGCGCGATGGACGCGAAGGCCTCGTTCACCTCGTATAGGTCCATGTCGCCGATCGTCATGCCCGACTTCTCGAAGACCCGAGCCGTCGCCTCGGGAGGACCGTCGAGGTGGTAGTAGGGATCGGACCCCACCAGCGCCTGCGCGACGAGGCGCGCCCTCGGCTTCAACCCGAGCGCTTCGGCCTTCTCGCGTGACATCCACATGACGGCCGACGCGCCGTCGGAGATCTGCGAGGACGTCCCGGCCGTGTGGATCCCGTCCTCTTGCACGGGCTTGAGCCCGGCCAGACCATCCTTGGTCGTCTCGCGGGGCCCCTGGTCCTTGGAGACGACCTGCTTCTCGCCGGTTGGACCTTCCTTCGTCATCACCGGGGCCTCGATCGATACGATCTCGCGCTCGAACGTGCCGTCCTGCTGCGCTCGCAGCGCCTTCTGCTGCGACGCGAAGCCGAGCTCTTCGATGTCGGCACGGGAGAAGCCACGCCGCTGCGCGATGCGTTCGGCTGCCCCGAACTGGTTGGGCATGTCGTACGGGAACTCGCCGGGCGGACGCGATGTACCCGGGCCGTTGAAGACGTTCGCGCCGAGCGGGACGCGGCTCATGGCCTCGACACCGCACCCGATGCCGACGTCGATCGCGCCGGCGGCGACGAGGTTCGCGACGAAGTGGTTCGCCTGCTGGGACGACCCGCACTGGCAGTCCACCGTCGTGCACGCCGTCTCGTAGGGCAGCCCCGACGAGAGCCAGGCGTTGCGCGTGACGTTGGAGCCCTGCTCGCCGGCCTGCGTGACGCATCCGCCGACGACCTGCTCGACACCCGCAGGGTCGATGCCGGCGCGCTTGACGACCTCGGTCTGGACGGCGGCGAGGATCTCGGCCGGATGGAGGCCGGACAGCCACCCGTTGCGTTTCCCGATGGGCGTGCGAACCGCCTCGACGATGACCGGCTCCGTTTGCGCCTTCGCTCCGCTGCGGCGTGGCATCTCTAGCTCCTTCCCAGGATCAGCCCACTCGTGGGCACACCGGTGCCCGCCGTCACCAACACATGCTCGACGTCCTCGACCTGGTTCACCGACGTCCCACGGATCTGCCGGACGGCCTCGGCTATCCCGTTCATCCCGTGGATATAGGCCTCGCCGAGCTGACCGCCGTTGGTGTTGATCGGCAGGCGGCCGCCGAGCTCGATGTTGCCGTCGGCGATGAAGTCTTTGGCTTCGCCCTTCTTGCAGAAGCCGAGCTCTTCGAGCTGGACGAGGACGAACGGCGTGAAGTGGTCGTAGATGATGGCCGTCTGGATGTCGGCCGGTTCGAGCCGCGATTGCTCCCACAGCTGGAAGCCGACCAAGCCCATCTCCGGGAGCCCGTTGATCTCGTCGCGGTAGTAGCTCGTCATCGACTCCTGGTCCCACGACGCTCCTTGTGCGGCTGCCTCGATGACGACGGCGGGATGTAGGAGGTCCTTCGCCCGCTCGGCGCTCGTCACCACTATCGCCACGCCGCCGTCGGATTCCTGACAGCAGTCGAGCAACCGGAGCGGCTCCACGATCCACGGCGAGGCCTGATGATCCTCCAGAGTGATCGGACGTTCGTAGAACCACGCCCGCGGGTTCGTCGCCGCGTGTTTGCGGTCGGCGACGGCGACACGACCGAAGTCGGCGCTCGTCACGCCGAACTCGTGCATGTACCGCTGCGCGAACATCGCCACCCAGGACGCCGGAGTGACGAGGCCGTAGGGCTGGTACCAGCCGTAGTCCACGCGCGCCGTGTTGCGATCGGCGCGTCCGAAGCGGCTCCCGGATCGCTCGTTGAACGCCCTGTAGCAGACGACGACCTCGGCGATGCCCGTGGCCACGGCCATGGCAGCCTGCTGCACCGTGGCGCACGCCGCTCCACCGCCGTGGTGGATCCGGCTGAAGAATGTGAGCTCGGGGACGCCGACACTGCGCGCGATCTCGATCTCGTTGCTGGAGTCACCGGTGAACGTGACCATGCCGTCGACGTCGGCCGGTTGGAGTCCGGCGTCCTTGAGCGCATCGAGGGTCGCTTCGCAAGCGAGCTGAAGCTCCGAGCATCCGGACTGTTTGGAGAACTCCGTCGCGCCGATGCCGCTGATGACGGCCCGAGCTCCGAACGGCGACGCCGTCACGGAAGCGCCAATCTCACGGTGCCTGTGACGTGGTCGCCGAGGCCGTTGCGGCCGACGACCTCCACCTCGATGACGTTGTCTGACTCCTTCGCCGTCACGCGTCCGGTCATCGTCATCGTGTCGCCGGGATAGTTCGGGGCGCCGAGGCGGATCGAAACCGACTTGAGGATCGCCTCCGGTCCTGCCCAATCGGTGATGAATCTCCCCACGAAGCCGTTCGTCGTGAGGATGTTCATGAAGATGTCTTTCGACCCCTTCTGCTTCGCGAGATCGCGGTCGTGGTGGACGTCCTGGTAATCGCGCGTGGCGATCGCCGTCGAGACTACGAGTGTCGGCGTGATGTCGATGACGAGCTCGGGCAGCTCCTCGCCTATCTCGATCTCGTCGTAGCGAAGGGTGCCGATGCCGGCCTTCACGCTCTCCTCCATTGCGGGAGCTTGCGGCCCGTCGAGTTCGGCTCGAACGTCACCTGCACCGGCATCCCGATCTGCACCTCGCCCGGATCGCAGCCGATGACGTTGCCCACCAGACGCGTCCCCTCTTCGAGCTGGACGAGGACGACGGCGAAAGGATGCTCTCGTCCGGGAACCTCAGGCCGGTGATGGATGACGAAGCTGTACACCTGGCCGCGCCCGCTCGCCACGACGTAGTCGCTGTCGAGCGAGCGGCAGTACGGG
>JBOGXL010000157.1:0-3637 GCA_050694575.1 Actinomycetota bacterium
GCGTCGTGCACCTTCGAGATGCCGACACTCGAGCCGAGACGGACGGGCTTCACGAAGCACGGATACCCGAGCTTCTCCACGCTCTCGCGAACGGGGTCCGCCGACGACGCCCACTCGTCGCGGTCGAAGGCCACGAAGTCGACGACGGGCAATCCGGCTTCGGCGAACAGCCGCTTGTGGGTGACCTTGTTGAGGCCCACGGCCGAGCCCTCGACGCCGGCGCCGACGTACGCGATGTCGGCGAGCTCGAAAAGTCCCTGGAGAGACCCGTCCTCGCCGAACGGCCCGTGCAGCGCCGGGAAGATGACGTCGGCGTCCTTCGGCGCTCCCGGATCGGGGAGGAGCACGTACGGCCGGCCGTCCTCACGAACAACCTCACCGTCCCGAGGATCGCAGCGCATCCAGCGCCCCTCCGGGGTGATGCCGACGGCGAATGCATCGTGGCCCAGCTCCTCGAGCGCGCCCATGACCGACCGGGCCGAGAGCACCGACACCTCGCGCTCTCCGGACCGGCCCCCGAACAGGACGAGAACCCTCATGGCGCGTTCACGGCGTGACGGACGCGGGCGACTATCTCCTCGGGCGGCGACGGGATGGCGAGGATGTCCCGGAACCCGGCCTCCACCGCGCCCAGCGACACCGTTCCGTCACGCGGAGCGATGAGCAGCCTGCGTGCCGGACCCGCGCTGCCTATCGACTCGGCTCCCTCTTTGTCGACGATCAGGAGATCGGCGCCGCGCAGCTCGGGACTCGTCGGGGTGGGATCCGACAACAGCGCTACGGAGAAGCCGGCCGACGAGAGGACGCTCGCCAGCCAGTCGGCCCGCTCGGTGTCCTTCGCGGCAAGAACGACCCGCATCGTGGGCCTATCGTAGTGAGCAGTGCTGCCGACTGCCCTTGTCCCCGTTCGCGCCGGACCGACGGCCAAGCGCCGCCTCGCCCACGTCCTGGGCCCCCTCGAGCGCGACAAGCTCGTCCGGGCGCTCTTCGCCCACGTCGTTTCGACCCTCGATCAAGCCGGCCTGAAGACCATCGCTCTCGCCCCGGACGCCATCGACGCGCCCGCGGGCGTGGAGGTGTGGCGCGACGCGGCTCCGGGGCTGAACCGCGCGATAGCCGCCGCACTTCGTCGCCTGGAGACACCGATTCTGATCGTCCACGCCGATCTACCGCGGCTTCAAGCCGACGACATCGACCGCGTGTTGACCGCGCCCGGAGACGTGGTGGTTGCGCGCTCGCGGGACGGAGGCACGAACGGCCTGCTCCTGCGACGGCTCATCGCTCCGGGCTTCGGCCCGGGCTCGGCGGCCGCTCACGCCTCGCGCGCGAGGAGTGCCGGACTTCGCGCGACGGTCATCGACACCCCCGGCCTCGCACTGGACGTCGACGACGAGACAAGCCTCAGCGCGTCCGGCGCTTGGTCGGTCCGCGGCACGCGTCCTTGAAGTCTTGACCCGGACGGAACACGGGAACCGACATCGCCGGGACGGGGACGCGCTTGCCGGTGCGCGGGTTACGCGCGACGCGCGGGGCGCGCAGCCGCTTCTCGAAGCTGCCGAAGCCCGGGATGGACACGCGCTCTCCGCGTGCGACAGATCGCTTCACGGCTTCGAGGACGGCATCCACGACCTCGGTTGCGACGCGCTTGGACACGCTCGCCTGAAGGGAGACGTGCGCGATGAGATCGCCCTTGTTCACCAGCCGCACGATACCTGTCTGCGTCAACGGCTAGCGTAGAACGCATGTTCGTTTGCTCGGTCGATAGCTGCGTTCGACCGGCATACGCACGCGAACTCTGCGAGATGCATTACCGCCGAAGATTGCGAAACGCCGATACGAAGAGACAAACGTCAATCACACCGGCGGCGTGTTCTGTGGAGGGCTGCGAGCGACCTGCTTCGGCACGAGGGTGGTGCCACGGCCACTATCAGCGCTGGCGCCGCATAGGCGACGTTATGCCAACAGATCCACTCAGCCGACGAAAGTTTCCTCCGGTCTGCGTGGTCGAAGGGTGTGGGCGTAGATCCAAGACGCGAGGGTTCTGTCATGCCCACTACAAACGACTCTTGATCCACGAGACCGTCCTGCCTCACATCCCGATCCGGACGCCAAGTCTTAACGGCTCGGTCAACAGAGGTGGGTACAAGAGGGTTCCCGTTCGCACAAACCTCCTCCACCTCACGAACGGCCAGTGCTCCTTTCCCGAGCACCGGCTCGTGATGGTGGTCCATCTGCGGCGACCGCTACACCCGGGCGAGGTCGTCCATCATCGAAATGGCATCAGAACAGACAATCGGATCGACAACCTCGAGCTCTGGTCGACCGACCATCCAAAGGGTCAGTCGGTTCGTGACAAGCTCGTCTTTGCTATCAGAACGATCATGCGATATCAGCCCGAACTGTTGGAGGAGTAGGACAACACCCTCTCAACCCCAGAAGTACTCCCGACCGGATTTGAACCGGCGTCTCCGCCTTGAGAGGGCGGTGTCCTAGGCCCCTAGACGACGGGAGCGTACCCAGTCGGTAAGGCTACCGCAGGCCCCACGCGCGTAGCCGCCGGTCCGCGAGTAGTTCGCACACGTCGTCGTTCACCGTCGCTATGGTGCCCTTGATATGGCCCACCCACGGAAGCAGCTCAGCCGCTACCGCCGGTCGGTCCGAGAACGCTCTTCCCACCCCGGACGGGTCCAGCTCCGCGGCCGGACGCGCGAGTCGGTCATCGGCACCCGCACCTCATCGATCACCGATCGCCGGACGCTGCGCAACCGCCTCGAGCGGTACGCGCAACGGCGCACCGCCCGATGACCGACGCTCCGCGCGATCCCGGGCGCCGCGAGGCTCTGAAGACCGCCGGGCTCCTCGCCGCCGGCGTGCTCGGGGGCGCCGTCCTTTCCTCCGACGCGGCCGAGGCGGCCGACAACGACACGATCAAGATCGGAACCGGCAACACCGGCACGAAGATGACGACCCTGACCGCTCCCGACCAGGACGATCCGGCGCTCAACGTCGTCGGAGACTTCATGGGAGTGGCGGGCGAGGGTTTCATCGGTGTCGCGGCCTTCGGCGATCTCGGCGTGGCCGGCCTCGGCTTCGTCGGCGCCCAATTCGAAGGTGTGCACTCCTCCCTGTCCCTCGTGCCGCAGGCAACCGCCGGACCGGCGACGGACGAGAGCCTCAAGGGCGACATCCTCGTGGACAGTGCGGGCGTCCTCTGGCTGTGCGTCGCCGACGGGACACCGGGCACGTGGATCCGCGTCTCGCACGGCGGCATGCGGCTGCTTTCCTCCCCGGTCCGTTTCCTCGACACGCGCAACACGGGCGGCGGCGGGATGTTCACCGCCGGACAGGTCCGCGAGCTCACCGTCACCGGCAGCGGCGTGCCGGCCAACGCCATTGGGGTCTTCGGGAGCCTCGTCGTCGTTGGAACGGTCGGACGAGGCTTCGGAGCGATCTACCCGTTCGGCGGGACGCGCGGAGGCACGTCGAACATCCTGTGGGCCGGCGCGAACCCACGCGTGGCAAGCTACTTCGTGTCCCGGGTCGGCTCGCGCAAGTTATACATCGAGATTTGGAAGTCGTCTGAGTTCGATGTGGATATGAGCGGCTTCGTGCTGTTGAGGCGGTCAAGACTCTGAGC
>JBOGXL010000158.1:0-6937 GCA_050694575.1 Actinomycetota bacterium
GTCGAGAGAGGCGCGCGCGAGCGCGTAGCGGCGTCCCGAGCCGAGCTCGGAGTTCAGCGACGACGCCGGAGCGGGCCGGATGATCGACGCCGCCAGCGACGCCCCTCCGGTCGCGAGCTCGGCGATCGCCCTGATCGTCTCACGGGGCTTGCGCATCGCCCGGAAGGCACCACGCACCAAGCCCACGCCGTCCGAGACCTGATCCCGAAGGGCAGCCGTGAGGAGTTGCGCGCGCGTCGGCGGAGGGTCGAGCACCTCGTCGGTCATCTCCGGGAGCGGACCCGGCTCCGGACCGAGGTCGAGCAGCACGCTGTGCAGATCGACGCCCGAGATGCCGTCCCACAGCGCGTGGTGCGTCTTGGAGAGGATCGCGAACCGGCCATGCTCCAAGCCTTCGATGATCCACATCTCCCACAACGGCCGTGTTCTGCACAGCGGCTTGGCCAGGATGTCGCTCGTAACCTCACGCAGCTCGGCTTCGGTTCCCGGCGCAGGCAAGGCGACGCGGTGCAGGTGCGTGTCGATGTCGAAGTGCTGATCGGAGACCCACACGGGACGGTGCCCGTTCAAGGGCACGAGCTCGAGCTTCTGGCGGAAGCGCGGCACGAGCGGCAGCCGCGACCGCAGGTGGCGCCGCAGCTCGTCGCTCTCGGGGGCCGGGCCCTCGTAGATGGCGAGCGACGAGATGTGCATGGGCGTACACGGTCCGTCCAGGTAGACGAAGCTCGCGTCGAGCGCTGAAAGCCGATCCTGGGTCGTCATGGCGAACCCTTCCGTCTAGAGGCTGCTGATGCGGGCGTCGAGCAGGTCGTCGATGCGTTCGTCCCACCGAGGCAGCGGCTCGCAGATCTCGATCAGGCTGGGATCCACCGGACAGCCGCCGAACATCATCTGCGTGGGTATCGGAAGCTCTATCTCTCCATTGCGGATAGCCCTGATGGTGTCCATGACAACGTCTCCTCGCTCCCCATCTGTATAGAAGGCTGGTGTTGCGGCCTGATGAACAGAGGTAACGACTTAGGGTCCGGCACGCGTCGGGTCGTTACGCCGGGTGCCGTTGCGGCGCCTGCCCCTACCGATGAGCCGAGCGGGGCCGCGGTGCTCGCCTGCTCGCGATCCGACCTCGTGACGGATGTCTCGCTTTTGCAGCCACGTCATGAGCTCGGCCGTCGGCGCATGGGCGCCCAAGAAACGCTCCCGTAACAGCTCGAGGAGCAGCAGATCCTTGTTCTCGCCGCCCACGACGACCCAGTGGTCGTAGGTTTCGGAGCCGGGGAGAGCGGTCGGGGCCCGGCCGACGTCGTGACCGAACACGACCAGGTCACCGTCGGCGTTCACCGAGGCGACCACCTCGACGACCCTGTCGTCGTCCACGCCCTGCTGCAGCTCAACCGTACGGTCGAGTTCCATCGGATACCCCATAGGCCCCCTCCTTCCGCTCGTCGGTGGTTACTGCAGGAACTCAAAACAGCAGAAGAAGCGCCGGTGGCCCTCGTTCGGCGTGCAACAGCCCATCTCATCACCCCCGTCCCCGGGCGGGTCCCCTCTCTCCTTCCCTGCGAGCGCGGGATGAAACAGGCTCCCGACCAGCGCGGATGTCGTCTACCTGCGGCGATGGAAATGTGACGTTCTGTTGTCATTGTGGTCATGCCGCCCTGCTCTTGACTCGCGAGTCAAGACAGGAGGACCATAAGGCTGGAGCTCGGTGGCCAGGGGGTGAGGAGATTGGATCTGACGTGGAGTCCTGAAGAGGAGTCCTTCCGCGAGGAAGTCCGGTCGTGGCTCGCGGCGAACCTTCCCAAGCGGTTCGGCGGGAAGGAGGACGGGACCGAAGAGCTCGAAGGCGACGACAACAGTTCCTTCGAAGCGCGTCGCGAGTGGCAGCGAACGCTCGGCGAAGCCGGGTACCTCGCGATGCACTGGCCCAAGGAGTACGGCGGGGGCGGACGTTCGCTCGTCGAGCAGGTCATCTTCAACGAGGAGTACGCGAAGGCGCGTGCACCCCAACCCGTCAACGGCCTCGGGCTCTCGCTCGTCGGGCCGACGCTCATCACCCACGGAACCGACGCACAGAAAGATCGTTTCCTCCGCAAGATCCTCACGGCCGAAGAGATCTGGTGTCAGGGCTATTCCGAACCCAACGCCGGATCGGATCTCGCGGGTCTGCAGACCAAAGCCGAGCTCGTCGGCGACGAGTTCATCATCAACGGCCAGAAGATCTGGACGTCGAGCGCACGATGGGGCGATTGGATCTTCGTCCTGTGCCGGACAAACCCCGAGGCTCCCAAGCACCAAGGGATCAGCTACATCCTGTGCCCGATGGATCAGCCGGGGGTGGAGGTGCGTCCCATCAAACAGATCACGGGGACGTCCGGATTCGGTGAGGTGTTCTTCACGAATGCGCGCACGCCGCGCTCCAACCTCGTCGGCGATCTGAACGACGGATGGCGCGTTGCCATGACGACGCTGATGTTCGAGCGAGGGGGAAACGTCATGGCGACGGCCGTCCGCTTCCGTCGTCTGATGGCGGGGCTGCGCGAGCTCGCCGAAGGCGTGAAACGCAACGGCGGACGCGCGATAGACGATCCGATCGTCCGGCAACAGCTCGGGCGCCGGCTCGTCGAAGTCGAGATCATGCGGCACAACGGCGAGCGGGCGATCTCTCCGCGCTTGCACGGTGAGCCGCCGGGCCCGGAGTCGTCCATGGGCAAGCTCTATTGGTCGGAGTGGTACAGGCGCGCGACGGACAACGCTATGGAGATCCTCGGCCCCCAGGGCTTGCGCCTCGACGGCGCGGAGGCCTCGGACGGCTACGGCTCGCAGCGGTGGCTGACCGAGTACCTCGCCGCGCGCGCAGGCACGATCTACACCGGAACATCTGAGATCCAGCGCAACATCCTGGCCGAACGAGTGCTCGGACTCCCGAGGGGAGGTCGGAATTGATGACCGCGAAGCGAGGTGTTATCTGATGGACTTCCGGCTCAACGCGGACCAACAAGCGCTGCAGAGCGCGGCGCGCGACTTTCTGTCTAAGGAGGTCACGTCCACGGTCGTCAGGTCGGCTTTCGACGGACCGGACGGCGACGCGCCCGAGCTCTACAAGAAGATGGCCGAGCTCGGCTGGCTCGGGATAGCCGTCCCGGAGGACGTCGGCGGCGTGGGCCTGGGGCCGATCGAGCAGGCGATAGTGTGCGAGCAGCTCGGGTACGTGAACGCGCCCGGCCCGTACTTCGCGACGGCGTGTCTGGCCGTTCCTGCCCTCGTCGCTCTCGGGGCGACGGACCTTTTGTCGCGCCTGCTTGACGGATCCCGGCGCGCCACGGTGGCGTGGGATCCCGACAGCGTGCTCGACGCGCAGATCGCCGACGGCATAGTCGTCGTGGACGGCGATGCCGCCTCCTGGCACGAGCCCGACACCCTCGAGGTGCGGCCGCACTCCACGACCGACGGCACGCGCCGGACGGCCGAGGTGCGCACGACGGGGAAGGGACGCGAGCTCGGCGGAGCCGAGCAACTGCGCTTCTCCGACGAGCCGGGGAGTGCGCGTGCCATCGACGCGATGGCCGTGGCGTTGTCGGCGGAGATGCTGGGCGGCATGCAGTGGGCGCTGGATACGACGGTGCAGTATGTGAAGGACCGCGAGGCCTTCGGCCGCCCCATCGGCGTGTTCCAGGCCGTCCAGCATCGCTGCGCCGACATGCTCGTGCAGACCGAGTCGTCGCGATCGGCGGTGTACTACGCCGCGTACGCGCTCGCCAACGACGTCCCGGACGCGTCGTTCGCGGCGTCGGTCGCGAAGGCGTACTGCTCGGACGCCGCGCACTTCGTCACCGGCGAGTGCATCCAGCTTCACGGCGGTATCGGCTTCACGTGGGAGCACGACGCGCACCTGTACTTCAAGCGCGCGACGACCAACCGCATGCTCCTGGGCGACGCCATGTACCACTACGAGCGCGCGCTGCGCCTGGATCCCGAGGCCAAACGCTGACGAGAGCCGATCTGGTCGCGGTCATCGAGCGCGTCAGGTCGATCCCGTACGGACGCAACGACGACCGCTCGCCGGCCGGCGTCCTCGCCGAGGGCCGAGGAACGTGCTCCACGAAGCACGCGCTGCTGGTCGAGCTTCTGCACGACGCGCCCGAGCTCGACGTACGGCTCGTGCATCGGATCTATCGCGTGGACCGGTCCCGCGCACGCGAGCTGTTCGGGGACCGCGCCGCGGCCGCCGTGCCCGCAGAGGGGCTCATGGACGTTCACACGTACGCGACGCTCGTCGTCGACGGCCGCCGTTGGACCGTCGATGTGACGTTCCCTTCGCCGGAGCCTTGGGAAGGCCTGTCGGACATGCCGCTGGCGTGCGCCGATGGTGTCGACGTCGAAGCGATCGACGACCCCTGGACGCAGAAGGCGGCGCTCGTCGCCGAGCATTGCGATGAGGCGGTACGCGAGCCATTCATCGCCTCGCTCGGCTAGCTTGAACCCCTCGCGTCTGGATCGAACCCCCGCCCGGCGTCGTGGACGGCCGACTGCTTGTCGTAGTCGACGCGGCCACGGTTTCAGGCCCGCGGCGCGGCGCGCTCGGCCCACGGAGTGCCGATGTGTCCGATGAAGTTGTGCACGTGCTGGATGACGACCGACCCTTCGCCCACGGCAGAGGCCACTCGCTTGATCGATCTCGAGCGAACGTCGCCGACGGCGAATACGCCCGGTTCGCACGTTTCGAAGGGATAGGGCGCGCGGGGAAGGGACCAGCCGGTCAGCAGGCCGTCGTGGCTCAGCTCGGCCCCCGTGACGATGAATCCGTGGTGGTCTCGAGCGATGTGCTTCGGCACCCAGTCCACGTGGGGCGCGGCCCCGATGAACACGAAGAGGGCGTCCGCTCTCACGTCCGTGGTGGTTGCGTCCGCGTCGTTGGCCAGGGTGAGCCCGGTCAGTCGGTCTTCGCCGGTTCCGTCCACGACTCTGGTGTTCACGAGCACGTCGATGTTCGGTGTCGCCTCGATCGCGTCGATCAGGTATCTCGACATGCTCCTGGCCAGCGACTCGCCGCGACAGACGATGAGCACGCGTTCGGCGTGCTTCGCGAAGTCCACTGCGGCCTGCCCGGCCGAGTTCCCGGCACCGATGACGTAGACCAGCTCGCCCCCGTGGAGCGGACCTTCGGCCGGGGACGCGCCGTAGAACACCGACGTTCCCTCGAGCGCCTCGAGCGACGGGATCCCGAGGCGCCTGTATGCGACGCCCATCGCGAGGATCACGCACGTGGCTTCGATCTCGATGCCGTCCGACAGGACGACGACGTGACCGTCGTCGCCGCAGCGGATGTCCGTTGCCTCCCGCGTGAGCAGGAACTGGGCGCCGAAGACCCACGCCTGCTGGTAGGCGCGGCTCGCAAGATCGGCTCCCGTGATGCCACGCGGGAAGCCCGGGTAGTTGCGGATCATCGCGCTCGTGCCGGCTTGACCTCCCCAGGAATGGCGCTCGACGACGAGGGTCCGTAACCCTTCCGACGCCGCGTACACCGACGCCGCCAAACCTCCGGGTCCCGCGCCGACGATGACGAGGTCGAAGTTGTGTGATCTTTCGAGACGCGTCCGTACCCCATACGCGTCGGCCACTTCCGTGTCGGTCGGGTCGATGAGCGGCGGCCCGTCTCGGACTATGACGCAGGGCTTCTCCGACACGGCCAGGCCCGCCCTTTCGAGCTCGGCCCGGCCCTCTTCGGAGTCGGAAGCGTAGTAGACGTGCGGGATCCAATTGCGTCCGAGGAGGTTCCGCAGCTCATGGCCCCGGCGCGACGACCTCGGAGCCACGACAACGAATTGGTACGCAGCGGCTTGTCCGGCGCGCGTCCATTCGTTCAGGAACTCGCTGATGTGGCGATGGAAGAGCTCGTCGGGCGACTTCCACGGTTTGAGGATGTAGTAGTCCATGCAGCCGCTCGCCATCCCTCCGCGGATGGCCTGGGCCGTCGGCTCGTCGGCCCATTGCCCCCAGGAGATGAGCAACGCCCGCTTGGTCAGCTGGTCGAGCTCCCTCACGCGCGACAGCAGCTCGACGCCCTTCATGTCGGGCATCCATTGGTCGGCCAGGACGAGAGCGATGCGCTCGCCGGCCTCGCGCATCGCACCGATCTTGGCCAGCGCAGCCGTCGGTGAGCTCTCGAAGACGATCCGGTAGTCGCGGTCGTACCGGCGTTGCAGCTCGACGCTGACATGGGCGAGCGCGTCGGCCTCGTCGTCGACGACGACGATGACGGCCTTGTCTGTCACGAGGATGTGGTCGGGCCGCCGGCCACGTATGCGTACAGACGCCGCTCGCCGGCGATGCCCTTGAGCTCCCGCACGCCCCGATCCTCGAAGTCGAGGCCCGATGCCAACGCTCGGGTCGTTTCGGACACGAAGATCTCGCCCGGTCCGGCCGCAGACATGATCCGTTCGGCTTCGTGCACGGCAACGCCGCGCACATCGTCCTCGACGAGCTCGGCCTCGCCGACGTGTACGCCCGCGCGGATATCCAGGCCGTCATCCCGGGCGGAGACGCGGATGGCCGCGGCGCAGCGCAGGGCGGGCCCGGGGCCTGTGAAAGTGGCGAGTATGCCGTCCCCCGTCGTCTTCACCTCGCGACCGCGGAAGCGAGCCAGCTTGGCCCGTATGGACTCGAAGTGGCGTGAAAGGAGCTCGCGCCACCTGATATCTCCGAGACGCGTGGCCACCTCGCTCGAGCCCACGATGTCCGTGAACAGGACGGTGACGAGGGTCTGGTTCGCGGCCGCACCCGACGGCTCCAGGAAGGCCCGTACACCCGTCCATTCGTAGAACACGAGCTCCTCGTGTCCGATGACGTAGCCGTCGTGTCCCGGCGGCACGTCGAAGACATCGTCCGGGCGAAGCTCGTGTGAGCTCCCGTCCGGGAGCAGAATCCCCAGCCGTCCGCT
>JBOGXL010000159.1:0-1919 GCA_050694575.1 Actinomycetota bacterium
CGGCCCCCCAGGAGCTCGCCCTCGTTCCACCCGGCTCCGACGAGCTGCAGCGGCGAATCACGAGCGACATCGGCGCCGTGCTCGCCGAGCTCTACGAGCGGGCGTTCGTTCCGCAGGCCGCCGGTGCGAGTCCGGACCCCACTACAGAGGCGACACCGGCCTCGCGCATCCGGTCGTTCTTCACGAAGAAGGCGGCGGCGGCTCTCCAGAAAGACCCCGACGTGTTCGAACGAGCCCGCGACCTCACCATCGCGCGCGGCCGTGTAACCTTCGGGGGCCTGGCAACACTCGAGGGCAGCAAGCCCGTTCAAGCGCTCCTCGAGGTGGTCTTCGATGCGACCGCTACGCCGGAGCAACGTGTATCGCCGCTCGTACGTGTTCGTCAGAGAGGAACGATCTTGCTCGTCTATCGCTCGAACCGCTGGTTCGTCGACGGCTTCGATCTCCGGTTCTCCTCGGCGCCGGTGACTCCGTCACCTACTGCTGATCAGTGAAGTCTCGCCTCGCCCTCCTCCTCGCCGGCCTGGTGCTGCTCGGGGTCGCCACGACGCCGCCGCCCGCGCCGGAGCTGCCCGTCATAGAGCTGCACCGCACGTCGAAGGCTTCGCACTTCGACCCGGCACGATCGAGCTCGCCGCTGTTCGTCCTCGTCATCGGAAGCGACGTGCGCGAAGGCGACCCCAGTGGCGGACGCGCCGACAGCTTGCACCTCGTGGCCCTCGACCCCAACGCCGGACGTGGGACGATCATCGGCATCCCGCGCGACAGCTACGTCCCCATCCCCGGCCTGGGATCCAGCAAGATCAACGCCGCGCTGGCCCGCGGGGGACCCGAGCGGATGGTGCAAACCGTCTCCCAGCTCGCCGGGGTCCCGATCCACTACTGGGCCGTCACGGAGTTCTCGCGCTTCCGACAGCTCGTCGATGCCGTGGGCGGCGTCGACGTGGACGTCCCCTACGCCATGGCCGACCCGGCCTCCGGAGCGTTCTTCGACCCCGGTCGCCGGAGGATGAACGGCGCCGAAGCGCTGGCGTTCTCTCGCAACCGCAAGACGGTGCCCGGCGGCGACTTCGGCCGGTCGCTCAACCAGGGAAGGGTGCTCCTTGCGTCGCTGTCACAGTTCCGGCGCGACGCGCGGTCGCCCTTGAAGCTTGCGAGCTACCTCCTGGCGTTCAACCGGTTCGTGGAGACGAACGTCCCGACGCGCGAGCTGCTGCAGCTCGCTGCGATCGCGCGACGCGTCGATCCGGCCAAGGTCGAGAACCTCGTGCTGCCCGGCGGCGGCGGCTCGGCCGGTGGCGCGAGCATCGTGAACCTAGGCTCGGGAGCGTCGGAGATCTTCGCGGCCGTCCGCGACGACGCCGTGCGCTAGAGGCGGTCCTGCTCGGCCTTCAGGTCGGCGTCCACCATCAGCGCGACGAGCTCGGAGAACCCGACCTTCGGCTCCCAGCCGAGCACGGTCTTGGCCTTCGATGCGTCGCCTATCAAGTGGTCGACCTCGGCCGGACGGAAGTGTCGCGGATCGATCCGGACGTACCGTTCCCAGTCCTCGATCCCGACGTGCGCGAACGCGATCTCGGCGAACTCGCGCCCGGAATGGGTCACGCCCGTGGCAACGACGAAGTCGTCGGGCTCGGGCTGCCGGAGCTTGAGCCACATGGCCTCGACGTAGTCGCCGGCGAATCCCCAGTCCCGCCGGGAGTCGAGGTTGCCGACGGCGAGCTCCTGCTGGAGGCCGAGCGAGATTCGGGCGACGGCCTGCGAGATCTTGCGCGGAAGGAACTCCGGCCCGCGGCGTGGGGAGTTGTGGACGATCGGGAAGCCGACGCCGGCGGCGAAGCGTCCCGACTCGGTTGCGAGATCACACATCCACCCTCTGAAGGGCCGACGATCTACCTTCCGCACTTCGTCCTGGGGAC
>JBOGXL010000160.1:0-5481 GCA_050694575.1 Actinomycetota bacterium
GGCCTCGAGGAGGATGGGCTTACGGGGCGTCACACGCGCACCTTCTCCGGTGCGACTGCTTCCCCGAAGTACGCGGCGAGCACCTCCGGCTGCTGCGCGATCTCCGCGGTCGTGCCGTGCGCGAGGATCTGTCCGAAGTTGAGGACGTAGATGTAGTCGCACACATCGAGCACGAGCGGGATGTTGTGCTCGATGAGCAACACGGTGCGGCCGAGCTCGTCGCGCAGCTCACGGAGTCGGACGGCGAGGTTCTCCGCCGCCGCCGGCGCCATCCCCGCAGACGGCTCGTCCAGAAGCAGCAGCTCCGGCGCCGTGATTAGCGTGCAGCCGAGCTCCACCAGACGCTTCTGGCCGTGGGACAGGCTGCGCACGGGTGTGTCGGTGAACCGCTCGAAGCCGAGCGCCTCGATCGCCTGCGTGCTCCGGTCGATGAGGTCGCGCTCGACGCGCGCGGCCTTCGGCAGATGCGCGAGAGCCGAGCCCACGCCATAACCGGCGACGATGTGCTGCGCGAGGAGGAAGTTCTCGAGTACCGAGAGGTTCGACGCGAGGCCGATGAGCTGGAAGGTGCGTCCGATACCGAGGCGGGCGCGCTCGAAGGGCGGAAGGTCGTGGATCTCCCGGTCGAGGAAACGGATACGTCCCGCGTCCGGACGCACGAATCCGGACACGATGTTGAACAGCGTCGACTTGCCCGCACCGTTCGGCCCGATCAACCCGACTATCGCTCCCGCCGGCACGTCGAGCGAGGCCGAGTCGAGTGCTTGCAGTCCGCCGAAGCGGACCGACACACCGCTGACCTCGAGGAGCGAAGCTCCGGCGGCAACATCGGGACGCTCGGGCAGCCCCTGCGGTCTCGGCAACGACGGGAGCTTGGGCAACTCCGCGTCCTCCTCCTCGTCCCGATCGGCCCTACGAGCTCGACGCGTTGCACGCCGCTCGATCGACTCGCGGAAGGCCGCGGCCAAGCCCCCGGGATGACGCGACATCAGATCCATGAGCAAAATCGCGCCCACGAGCTGGTCGTAGCCCTTCAAGAAGACGAAGATCCGCGGCAAGGCCGCGAAGAAGAGCGCCGAGACGAGCACGCCGGTTCGGTGCCCGAGACCGCCGACGACCACCATCACGACGAGCGACAGCGATACCTCGTAGCGGAAGGTGTCGGAGTTCACGAACGTCACGAGGTGGCCGAGCAAGCCACCCGCCATCCCGGCGATAACCCCGGACACGACGAAGGCGAGCAGCTTGTACCTCGTAACGTCGACACCGAAGGATTGCGCCACGGACTCGTCCTCGCGGATCCCGTGGAACGCTCGGCCGAGCTTCGACCGCAGCACGTTCGTGTCGACGACCCAAACGAGCAGCAGGACGAGCAACGCGAGCACGAGGTAATCGGCGTCCCTCGAGAAGATGAACGTCCCCGCGCGCGGCCGCGGCAGCTCGAGCCCCGCCGAGCCGCCGCTCAGCGGCTCCCACAGGAACAGCGAATCCTGCACTAGGAACCCGAACCCTACCGTGACTATCGCGAGATACAGACCACGCAGGCGCAGCGCCGGCAAGCCGAGGAGGAAGGCGACCGCTCCGCCGGCGATCCCGGCGACGAGCATCCCGACGATCCACGGTGCCTCGAAGGCCCGAGCCGTCACCGCGCCGCTCGCGTACGCGCCGACACCGAGCAGTGCCGCGTGACCGAGCGAGATCTGACCGGCATACCCCATGAGCAGGTTCAACGAGATCGCGGCGACGGCGAAGCACACGCCGATCCCCAGCGTGAGCGCGCGCAGGTCGGTGAAGGCGAAGGTCCGTCCCACGATGGGGAAGTCCCATCCCGACGTCACGCGATTGAGCAACGGCGGCACGGCGATGAACGCGAGGCCGACGAGGAGGATCTTGAGCTGCCGCCGCGTCAACGCTCGGCCCTCCCCAACAGCCCGGCGGGCCGGACGAGGAGAACGGCGACGAGGAGCACGAAGACGGTCATCGTCCTGATGCCGGGCACGCCGCTCTGGATCAACGCGCGGCCGACGAACCCCTCGACGAGGCCGACGCCCAGGCCGCCGACGAACGCTCCGGGCAAGCTCGTCAGCCCCCCGAGGAGGGCCGCCGCGAGGCCGCGGATGAAGAACTGCGTCATGAACCCGGGCGCGAACACGCCGACGGTCGGCTCGATCAGGATGGCCGCGACGGCGCCGACGCCCCCGGCGAGTCCCCAGGTGAAGGCCGAGACGCGCGACAGGCGGACGCCGACCAGCCTGACCATCGTCGGGTCCTGGGATGCCGCCAGCACGCCGAGCCCGAAGTCGGTGCGGCGGAGGAACGCGGCGAGCCCCAAGGCGATCACCGCGACGGCGATGAGCGACAGGATCGACGTCGGGCCGACGTAGAAGTCGAAGATCCTCGGCCCGAGCCCCCCGATCGGGGGCCCGAGCACGACGAGCGCCTCGCTGAACACGAAGGCCTCGAGCGCTATCAAGAACAGGAATAGGCCGACGGTGGCAACGGCGACCGAGAGCCGGGACGCGTCCACCATCCGTCTCACGACGAGGCGTTCGAAGACGAGCGCGAGGACGACGGCTGCGCCCACTCCGAGCGCGGCCCCCGCGAACCACGGGAAGTCATTGCGATCGATGAACCACCACGCGACGAACAGCGCGAAGGTGCCGATCTCGCCCTGAGCGAAGTTCAGGACTCGGCTGCCCTTGTAGACGAGGACTATGCCGACAGCGATGAGGCCGTAGATCCCGCCGGCGACGATGCCGGCGACGAGCGTCTGTCCCACGCCTTTTGATCGGGGGAACGCAGCGCGTCCGCGCCGCTACTCCCCCGAACCCCCTCGAAAGCTTTCCCGGCAGACGTAGTTCGGGACGTGCCTCCAGCCGGCTTCGCCGTTCGGCTTGCGGTAGGCCGTGAACATCGTCGCCCAGAACCCGCCGACGTGTCCGTTGCGCGTGAAGTCCACCGGACAGGAGGGCGTCGTCTGCGAGAACGCGATGGGCTTCGCCAAGCTGATCCCGAGGATCTTGTTGCGGGTGCAGTCGCGACCGCACTGCTCCAACAGCCGATGCAGGTCTCGGTAGAAGAGCCATACCTGCCAGTGGATGTCCGTGACCTCGATGGCCGGCCTCCGTCGCTCGTAGACCTGCTCCATCTTCTTGATCTCGCTCGCATAGGACGCGAACGGACCGGAGTAGTCACCCGGCGAGTAGGCCGGCCACACGGCGATCCCGTCCACCGGCGGGTTGAGCGCCTGGTTCCCCCACGCGTCGGTGGAGATGTTGAACGGGAAGACGATGAACTTCGGGCTGTAGTTCTGGCCCTTGGCCTCCTGAAGGATGGCCGTGGCCGCGAGCGCGTTCTCCCAGATGAAGACGACCTGCGCGCCCTTCGAGCGGAGCTCGTTGATCTCGGTGAGGTAGCTCCCCTGATTCTTCGTGACACCGACGTCTACAACGACGTTGCCGCCGAGAGAGCGGACCGTGGAGAGGAAGGTCTTGTGACCCGGCTCCCAGTTTTCGCTCTCGCGATAGATGACGCCGATCTTCTTGGCCTTGTACTTGGTGCCGACCCACTCGCCGGCGAACGTTCCGACCTGCTCGACACTGGGCAGCGGGTTGAAGCTGTACTTCTTCGTGTTATCCGCGGCTGCGATGTGGTGGTAGTAGAGGACGTGCTTGTCCTCGGCGAACTTCCGCACCGCCGGGATCTGATCGAACCCGATACCGCCGAAGAGGATGAACGGCTTCTTGTCATAGCACGCCTGCGCCGCCTGCCTGGCGGTTGTCGGGTCGTAGTTGTCGTTCTCGAAAGTAAGCTCGACGGTGCGGCCGTGGATCTTGCCCACCTCTTCCCAGTAGACGTTCAGGTCCGCTTCGCTCGTGTTGAAGGCCGGGCCGAACGTCGTCGCCGCGTGACCGCAGAAGACGATCTTGTCGTCGGTGATGCCGATCTTGTCCTCGGCCGCCGTGAACAGATCGGCGACGGGGGGCCCGCCGCTGCGCGGGATGTTCACCTGGACGCCGCTCGGTGAGGTGATGGTCGTCGCCGAGCGTGAGCCGCCGGCGCTCGTCGGCGCCGACGTGCCGCTGCCACCGTCCGTCGACGGCGCATCGGTGGTGCTCGTGGCATCCGACGCACTATTGGAGCCCGACACTCCGCCGGCGCTCTCCTTGCCCGTACCGCCGCTGCACGCACCGAGCACGACGGCGAAAGCGAGCGCCGCCGCGACGAGCCGGCCTGGACCGAACCTATGCATATCCCCTCCCCTGCCTACGCGACGATCTTCAGCGCGAACTCCGTATACGCATCGACGACGTCGTCGACCGAATAGTTCTGCTCGGGCACGAGCTGGTGCGCCATGGGGAGCCAGACGGCGACGCGGATACCCGCCGCTCCGATGACGGCCGTCGCGAGGAACGGATCGGAGCAGTGGAAGGCGCCCAGGCGGACGCCCCGCTCTATCACGTCGGTGAACAGGCGCAGGTCGTCGTCCCGGATCGACTGGATCTCGGCGCTGCTCTCGGGCGACAACGCTCGTAGCTCGTTGTTGCCGACGGTCGCGAGCATCGGGTACTCAGCGTGGTAACGGACGTGGGCCGAGACCAGCGCTCGGAGCTGCTCTTCGGGATCGGATCCGGCCCCAAGCAGAGCGTCGCGCAGACCGTCCCTGTGCTCGTCGTGAGCCATGCGGACGAGGTCGTACAGGAGGCGCTCCTTGGACGGCAGGTGTGCGTAGATCGAGCTCGCCTTGATGCCGCACGCGTCGGCGATCTCCCTGACGGACACGCCGTGATAGCCGCGCTCGGCGAAGCGGACGAGCGCCTCCTCATAGATCCGGCGCAAGGTCCCGGCCTCCTCCGCCCTCAGCGGAAGGAGCGTGGGCGCAAGCTCTGTCGGCTGTTGCATGCGCTCCTAACGGTCGTTCGTCAGCTCATACCGTACCGAGGAGGTTCGAAAGCGTCAAGAGCAGCTTGACCGTCGCTAGACACCCGGAATAGCCTAACGTTCGCTCGCTAACCGGGAGGCCCCGATGACCACGCCCTACGAGACGCTCGACGTTGCGCTGGACGGAGGGACGCTCCGCGTGGCCGCCTGGGGCGACGGCGCCCCCGTCCTGGCCTTCCACGGGATCACCGCCAACCACCTCATGTGGGCGCCGGTGGCCGACCTGCTCCACGACGAGGTTCGGCTCATCGCCCCGGACCTCCGCGGCCGCGGCGAGAGCGCCGGCCTGCGGGGACCGTGGGGCATGGCCGCACACGTTCGCGACGGGATCGCGACGCTCGATCACCTCGGGATCGACCGAGCGATGGTCGTCGGTGGTTCGATGGGCGGGTACGTGGCCGTCCTCATGGCGGCCCGGCACCCCGATCGTGTCTCGAGCGTGGGTCTGTGCGACGGCGGCGTCGCGTTGCCTCTGCCGGAAGGCCTCGACCCCGACGAGGTCCTCCAAGCCACCCTCGGCCCGACCTTCGAGCGGCTCGA
>JBOGXL010000161.1:0-1596 GCA_050694575.1 Actinomycetota bacterium
TGGCCTCGTCCAGGAGATCGTCGCCGTCGCCGTCCTCCACGCCGGACTCGTCGGCGGTGGCGGCCTCGAGGGCCTCCTCCTCGTAGTCCGGCTTGGCCTGGGCGCGGATGAAAGAGGTGAGCTCCTCGAGCTCCTTCTCCGTCACGTAGGCGCCCTGGACGCGCCGCGGCTTCGACGTTCCCGTCGGCAGGTAGAGCATGTCGCCGTGTCCGACGAGCTTGTCGGCGCCGCCCATGTCGATGATCACGCGCGAGTCCGTCTGCGAAGCAACCGAGAAGGCGATACGCGACGGGACGTTCGCCTTGATCAGCCCCGTGACGACGTCGACCGACGGGCGCTGCGTGGCGATGACGAGATGGATGCCCACAGCACGCGCCATCTGCGCGATGCGACAGATCGAGTCTTCGACCTGGCGCGCGGCCACCATCATCAGGTCCGCCAGCTCGTCGATGAACACGACGATGTACGGCAGGTCCTCGCGCGGCTCGCCCTTCGGGCCGGGCGGCAGCTCGCCCTTCCTGAGCGCCTCGTTGTAGAAGTCGATGTTGCGCTGTCCGACGCTCGACAAGAGCTCGTAGCGCCGCTCCATCTCCCGGACGACCCACCCGAGGGTCTCGGCCGCGCGCTTCGGGTGCGTCACCACCGGAGAAGCCAGGTGCGGGACGTCGGCGAAGTGCGACAGCTCGACCATCTTCGGGTCGATGAGGATCAGGCGAACCTGGTCGGGACGAGCCCGCGCCAGGAGCGAAGCGATGAGCGCGTTCAAGCACGACGACTTCCCGGCCCCCGTAGCGCCGGCGATGAGCAGGTGGGGCATCTCGGCGAGGTTGATGACCGAGGCTTGGCCGGAGATGTCCTTGCCGAGCGCGCACACCAGTGGGTGTTGCTCGTCCGTCCAGGTCTTGGACTGCACGACGTCGCCCACGAGCACGAGCTCGCGGTCACGGTTCGGGACCTCGACGCCGATGGCCGACTTGCCTGGGATCGGCGCGATCAGACGGACGTCCGGGGAGCCGAGCGCGTAGGCGATATCGTCGGCGAGGCGCAGGACCTGCGACACCTTCACGCCGGCGCCGAGCTCGACCTCGAAGCGCGTCACGGTGGGTCCGCGTGTCATAGCCGTGACCGCGGCATCCACGCCGAACTCCTGAAGGGTTCGCTCGAGCACGCGCGCCACCTCTTCGGCGCCGCGTCCGGCGCGTCCACTTCCCGACGAGCGCCGGAAGATCGTCGGCGGCGGCAGCCGGTACGTCGATGTCTCGGGGAGCTTCAGATCGAGCGTCGGCTGTTCGGGACGGAACGGGGTCGCGCGCATAACGGGCGCCGGGTCGGGTTTCGTCTCGGGCTCCGGCACCGCTTGTCGGCTCAGCTCCGAGAGATCGGCCGTTTCGTTGAAGACCTCGAGGTCGACGTCGGGGGCTTCCTCGTCCTCGGTCTCCGTCCTGCGCCGGGCGAGCTTCGCACCGACGACCTCGCGCGTGGACCGAAGGGCCAGGACCGACGAGGTGATGAGCTTCCAGATCCAGACGACGGCCGTCCAGACGCCGATGGATGCGGTTTGCGCGGCGCGGCGCAGCGGCGTCTTCGTGACGATGA
>JBOGXL010000162.1:0-1763 GCA_050694575.1 Actinomycetota bacterium
TGAGCTGCGCGGTGATGTTGTGTCCGTCGTCGGTCCTGAGATCGAAGTCGGCACCCCCCTCCGGCTGTGGGTCGATCCGCAGGCTGGCTTCGCGATGCTCCCGGAGGTCGGTGGACCCGCCCTCCGCAGTCACCTCCACCTCGTAGGACGCCGGGCCGAGCGGTCCTCGACGGAGCACGACCCTGTCGTCGGCGCACGCCGCGCCGGCCGAGAGGAGGGCGAGGATGGCGGCGAGGCGCTTCATATGCTCGGATGACGATATATGCCGCTCACCCGGGTCGACGCCCTTCGCCTGCTGACGTCTGATCCGCCGCGGACGGGGATCTTCACGGACTTCGACGGCACACTTTCGGAGATCGTCGACAGTCCCGAGGACGCGACGGCCGTAGCCGGAGCCGAGTCCACGCTCGAGCGGCTCGCCGAACGGTTCGGTCTCGTCGCCGTCGTGACGGGCCGGGCCCTCGAGGATGTCCGGCATCGGTTGCATCCCGCCGGCGTCCTTTTGGCCGGCTCGTACGGACGCGAGAGGTCGGACCGATCCGAAGGTCGGCGCCAAGTCGAGGGATGGGAGACGGTCGCTGCGGCCGCCGCGGCGATGACCGGCGAGCTCCCCGGCGTCGTCCTGGAGCCCAAGGGCGCGGGCGTCGCGTTGCACTATCGCACCGCTCCAGGCTTCGAGCCCGAGGTGCGGCGGGCTGCCGAACGCCTGGCCGGCGACTTCGAGCTCGAGGTTCTTCACGGACGTCTCGTGGTCGAGCTCGTCAGTCCCGGCCCGAAGAAGGGAGACGCGATAGCCGCGCTCGTTGCCGAACGGGATCTCCGAACGGTGCTCGTCGCCGGCGACGACGTCGCCGATGTCGAGGCGTTCGAGTGGGTTCGGCGGTCCCGGGTTCGGGGCGTGCTCGTCGCCGTGAGCTCGGAGGAGGCACCGCCGACGCTCGAGGGTGCGGCCGACCTGGTTCTGGACGGGCCCGCCGAAGTCGTGGCGTTGCTGCGCGATCTGTTGGCCGCGGTCTAGACGGCCATCGGGCTGAGCTTGCGCTGTTCGGCCCGGTGCAGCCCGAACATGTGGAAGCCGGCGTAGATCAAGAACAGCAGCAGCGCCATGTACGCCGGAAGCCGGATGGCGCCCTTGTCGAAGATCATCACGAGCCGGAAGGGGTCGGCGAGCGCCTCGCCTTCCGCGGGGTCGTCCGCGACGCGGGGGTCGTGTGTCACGGGGGAAACGGTCGCCTGCCCGAGCGTTGCACCGTTCTCTTCGGCGAACCGGACGTCCTCGACCTCCGGCTGGACGGCCACAGCCGAGCCTTCGATGACGGGGATGTCCTCGTCCGCAGGCATCAGCTCCTGCGCGGCGCCGCACGGCTCGCGCTCGACCTCGGGCAACCGCTCGGGATCGGTGGTGATGCACGTGGCGACGGCAGACGAGAAGGCGTCGCGCTGCGCGATCAGGGCGCCGGTCGGTGGCTGCCAGGCCCCACTCGGATACTGCGAAACCGACGAGAAGGTTTGCTCCTCGAAGGCCGATTGGGAGATCGCGTCGCCCGAGGCGGCGATGGGGACCCACCGGGGCTCGGCGCCACGAGGACCGACGGGGTTCACTATCCAGAAGACCGAAAGCAGGACCATCAGCGCACCGAACGTCGCGCTCGCGAGCCAGTACCCGAAGCGCCAGCCGACGTTCAGAGCGATCACGGCGTACGTCGTCGCGTAGAACGAGATCACCGCGAGGATGACCGCGATCAGCCCGGGCCAGGAGTTGA
>JBOGXL010000163.1:0-4984 GCA_050694575.1 Actinomycetota bacterium
GCGAGGGTCGGCCCCAGGCTGCGCGTGTAGCCGGACACACCGGACGCCCCCGTGTAGTCGAGGACGTGCTTCGCGCTGAGGGGCTCCATCCTGGCGGTCAGATACCCAACTGGGTGGCGATCAGCTCGCGGTGGTACGTCGGGTCACCGAGCAGCAGCTCCGAGGACTTGGCCCGCCGGTAGTACAGGTGGCAGTCGTGCTCGTACGTGAAGCCGATGCCGCCGTGTATCTGGATGTTCTCGCGCGAGTTGGCGAAGTACGCCTCGGTGCAGTACGCCTTGGCGAGACTGGACGCGACCGTCAGCTCCTCGTTGTCGTCGGCGGCGGCCCACGCGGCGTAGTACGCCGCCGACTTGGCCGACTCGAGGCGCAGGAGCATGTCCGCGCACTTGTGCTTGATCGATTGGAAGGAACCGATGGGACGGCCGAACTGGTAGCGGTCCTTCGCGTACTGGACGGCCATGTCCATCGTTTTCTCGGAGCCACCGACGCACTCGGCGGCCAGACACACGGCCGCCTGCTCGAGGGTCTTCCGCAGCGCCGTCCACCCCGCGCCCGGCTGGCCGAGCGTCGTGGCCGTCACGCGGTCGAAGGTGAGCTCCGCCTGTTTGCGCGTCATGTCGAGGGTGTCCAGTGGTGTACGTGTGAGTCCGGCGGCGTCTCCCGGGACGGTGAAGAAGGAGATGCCGTCGGTGCCCGTCGTCCCGGCTTGCCGCGCGACGACCACGATGAGGTCGGCCGTGTGGCCATCGACGACGTAGGTCGTGGTGCCCGACAGCATCAGGCCGTCGGACTCGAGCGTGACGCCGGCGGCGTCCCAATGGCCGTTGGGTTCGGTGAGAGCTAAGGCGGCGCGCAGCTCACCGGCGGCGAGCGGCGGGAGCAAGGCCTTGCGCTCGTCCGGCGTTCCGGCGTTGGCTATGGCGTTCGCGGCCAAGCAGATGCTCGAGAAGAACGGCGTGCAGAGGAGCGCCCGTCCCATCTCCTCGAGAACAACAGTGAGCTCGACGAAGGAGAAGCCCTGTCCGCCCTCTTCCTCGGGGATGTGGATCCCGGTGAGACCGAGCTCCGTCGAGAGCTGCTTCCAAACGTCGGGGTCGAAGCCGTCGCTCGTCTCCATCAGGCGCCGCACATCGGTGGAGGGCGATCGGTCCTCGCAGAACCGGCGGACCGTCGCGCGGAGCGCCTCCTGCTCTTCTGTGAACGCGAAGTCGGGCATGAGCGCCAGACAGTATGTCAGACCTGACGGAGTGTCAGATTCGCGCGAGGCTGCTAGCCGCCGATGGCGGCGCCGAAGCGATCGCCGGCTTCCGCCGAGCCCCCGAGGCCGTCCCTGCCTTGGTACAGGTACTGGACGGTCATCACCTCGGGGTTCTGTGCGCGGCGCAGGACGTGCAACGTCCCGGCCGCCGTCAGTCCGCCGTGAGACTCCGCGGGTGTCCCGACGACGAGGTCCGGCGAGCCGTCGCGATCGACGTCGAGGACGCGAACCGCAGAGCCGAAGCGGTCGCCCGTCTCCGCGCTCCCGGGGATCTTCGCGGTGTTCTCGTTGAAGGCCAACGAAGACGGGACCTGGTTCGACGCCACCCACGAGCTCGGTGACGCGAGGTGGGCTTGTCCGGCGTCCTTGACGGAGCCGACGTCCTCGCCGGGTGCGCCTATCGCGAGGTAATCGACGGTCGATCCCTTGGCCCGTCCTGTCGCAAGCGCCGCGCCGAAGTTGTCGCCGGCCTCCGGTGCATCGGATCCCGATTGGCGCACCGTGCGGATCGTGGCTCCCGGGCCGCGCCAGTCGCTGTAGAAGGTCTCGATGCGTCCGGCCCGAGCGTCGGAGCCCGGGACGCCGATGACGAGGTCCGCGTAGCCGTCTGGGGACTGCGAGAGTCCGCCGAACTCGCCGACGGCCACGGCCGCGCCGAACCGCTCGGCGCGAGCGGCCGGAGTTCCGGTCAGAAGCTCAGACCACAGAGCCCCGCCCGGTCGGAGCCCGACGATAGTGCCTCGGAAGAGGGTCACGGACCCTTGGTCCAGGTCGTTCAGGTCTTCGTTCGGCGCGCCGACGACGAGGTCGTCGTGCGTATCGCCGTCGAAGTCACCCGCCGCCATCGCCGCGCCGAAGGATGCATTCGGCACGTCGACGCCGTAGATGGACTTTTGTGTCCAGAGCTTCGTCAGCGAAGCGGTCAGGCCCGTGGATCGTCCGCTCAGGACGTGGATCGCGCCGGCGGCGGTGGCCTTCCCGACCTTCTCTCCGGGAACACCGATGGCGAGGTCGCTGCCGGCCACGTTGTCGAAGTTGCCGAAGGCGAGCGCCGCGCCGAACCTGTCGCCGGCCTCGCTCCAGTCGAGGATCCCGGGGCTGTTCTGTTCCCACGATTGCGACCCGCTGGTCTTCAATCCGCTCGGGGACCCGAGGAAGAGGTGCACGAGCCCGACGTCGGCGACCGAGCCGTCCTCGCCGGGGACGCCGACGGCGACGTCGTCGTAGCCGTCGTTGTTCACGTCGCCCGTGGCTATGGCGGCGCCGAACTGGTCGCCCGACTCCGCCGAGCTGGCTACGCCCGTGACGTCCTGGTGCAGGAGCTGCGCGCCCGTCGGTCGCGAGCCTGATGACGTTCCGAAGATGACCTGGACGATGCCGGCGTCGGTCTTGGAACCGATGTCCTCGTTGGGGGATCCGACGACGATGTCGTCGTACCCGTCGCCGTTGACGTCGGATCGCGTCGGCGGGTTGACCGTCGGGCCCTTGACGGTGAAGCGCGACGAGTAGGGCTTCGTCAGCGTTGCGGCGCCCGTATCGGCGACGTTCCGGACATCGAGCAGGTAAGGGCCCGGCCCGAGTGCTGCGCCTGGTGCGAGCGTCACCGTCTTCGTGCCCGCGTCGTAGGTGGGCGTCGTCGGCACGACGGCTCCGGTGGTGCCGTTGAGGAGCCGCACCGTCGTGGTGTTCACCGAGGCCGCTTCGAGGTCCCGGCCGAAGACGACGGTCGGCTGCACACTCGCGACGACTTCGCCGGCGAAGTCCTCAGGCGTGACAGAACGGACCCACAGACGATCCGTTCCGGCCCCACCCGCTGCCCCGGGTGTGAAGCCGACGTTCACCGAGTACGTCGTCGGTTCCCGGGAGCCGAGGAAGCTCGACACGCGGAACGTGTAGCGTCCGGCGCCCGTCGTCGCGATCGACAACTCCTCGGACCCACCGATGCCGGCGTCGTCCAGGGAGCCGACGGAATCGAGATCGGGGGAGAACGCCTGCACGACAGGATCGAAGCCGAACACGCCGCTCGGCGCGCCCGGATTCACGGTGAGCGTTATCGAGCCGGCTTCCGGAGCATCGAAGGCGTACCAGTCGACGTCGCCTTCGGGAGCGATGGTTCCTTGTGCGCTCGACGTGACGACCGTCGCGCGGTCCACGACGTCGTTGGGCTCGTTGAGCCCACGGCTCGGGAAGGGCGGTGACGCAGCGGTCCGCCCACCGACGGCGCCGTAGGCATCGAGCAGTCCGCGGCCGTACGACTCGTCGATCCCGTCCGGCCCCCGGTCCGAGGCGGAGGACGCAAGCTTCGCCCCGATCTGTGCGGGGGTCCACGAGGTGTTCTTCGCACGGACCATCAGCGCGACGCCGGCGACGATGGGGGACGCGAACGAGGTTCCGTCGCCTATCCCGTACGCCTCGGTCGTGTCCATCATCGTCGAGATGATCTCGGTGCCCGGCGCGGCGAGATCGACCCACGAGCCGTAGTTCGAGAACGAAGCGAGCTCTCCGTTGAGGTCCGTGGCGCCGACGGCGACGACGTCGGGGATCGCGGCAGGCATCGACGGTTCCGACGTTCCCTCGTTCCCGGCGGCAGCGACGACGACGACGTTGTGCGACGTCGCGTAGGCGACCGCGTTCTCCAGCGGTGCGCTGTCGCCAGGGCCCCCCAGCGAGAGGTTGATCACTTCCGCGCCGTGGTCGACAGCCCAGGCGATGCCCTCGGCGATGTCGCCGTCGGTGCCCGAGCCGTCGGACCCCAAGACCTTGACGGGCATGATCCGTGCGTTCCATGCCACGCCGGCGACGCCGATCTCGTTGTTCGTCTCTGCCGCGGCGATGCCGGCGACCATCGTTCCGTGGCCCTCGTCGTCGTTGGGGTTGCTGTCGTTGTTCACGACGTCGATGCCTGCGACGAGCCGGCCGTCGAGATCGGGATGGTCGAGATCGACACCGGTGTCGAGGATCGCGATGTCGAGCGCCGCCGATCCCTTGGTGACCTCCCACGCGACGGGAAGGCGTGAGGTCAGCAGGTGGAGCTGGTCGTAGTAGCCCGGGTCGAGTGGGTCGGCGCTCGCGTACCGCAGGGCGTTGTCCGCCACGGCCGTAACGTTCGGGTTCTGGTCGAGCTCGGCCTCCGCCTCGTCACGATCCGTCTCGTCTATCGAAGCGACGACCTGTCGGAGGGCGGCGACCGTTGACTCCGGCTCGGCCCCCACGGCCCGGACGGCGCGCTCCATCTCCTCGACGGTGACGCCTTCGCGGAACTGGACGACGAACGTGTTCGGATCGGTTCTCCGACGCCCGACTCGCGCTGGTTCGCCGAGGTCCTCCGGCTCGAGCTCGGAGTCGGCGGGATCGCGCTCTTCACTCGTGTCCTGGATCCCCGCCTTGGAGGCCGCAGTGACCTTGTCTCCGGGCCCCGCGACTCGCACGGGACGCGCCTCGGAAGCGGCGCGATCGGGACCCGGCCTAGCCTTTGGATCACGCGAAAGGACGACGCCCAGTCCGGACGCGATTATCGCCACAGCGACGACGGCAGGAAGCCACCTATTCGAGCGCACGAAAGACTCTCCGGACCTTGCGACCAGTCTCGAGTGAAAACGATGGGGCGCTACCGGAAGGTATGGCGACTACGGCCTAGTCCGCGGGCCGTCAGATCCGGCGCTCGTGGCCTTCCCAGTAAGGCTCGCGGAGCTCTCGCTTGAGGAGCTTGCCCGTGTCCGTCCG
>JBOGXL010000164.1:0-4819 GCA_050694575.1 Actinomycetota bacterium
AGGGTGTCGCCGGCGGGCGTCCGGATGCTGATCTCGACGCCGGGGATCGGGTCGCCGACGGAGATGAGTGAACGGGCACCGGCGTCGTTCGCGCCGACTTCGTCGACTACGCCTTCTTCGGCCAAGCGGAGCCCGTCCACCCACCACGTCGGCGGCGGCCGCAACGTCGGCGGCGACGACACGCCGAGCGTGGCTTCGGCGAGTCCGTACACACCGAGCAGGGCTTCGGCCCGGAAGCCGGCGGGACCGGCAGCGGCGGTGAACTGATCCATCGTCTCGCCGTCCACCGGTTCGGCGCCGTTGGCGGCGACGCGCAACGGTGAGAGGTCGATGGGCTCTTCGAGCGAGCGTAAGGCACGGGCGGCCAGACCGAAGGCGAAGTTCGGCGCCGCGGTAACGGTCGCGCGGTAACGCGACAACGCCTGCACCCAGCGCTTGGGCGACGCGATGAACGTCTCGGGCGGCAACAGGTGCGTGGACATGTCGAGGATCAGCGGCCACAGCGTGAGGCCGATGAGCCCGAAGTCGTGGTACAGCGGGAGCCAGCTCACGCAGATGTCGTCCGGTGTGAGGCCGACGTGGTCGCGGGCGGCGATGCCGTTGGAGATGAGCGTGCGATGCGACAGCGCGACGCCCTTCGGCAGAGCCGTCGATCCGGACGTGAACTGGATGAGCGCCGGGTCGTCGGGGGCCGGGGAGCCGAACGGCGCGTCGGGGCCCTCGTGGACGCGGCTGAGGTCCACGATCTGGGCGTCGATGCCGTCGAGGGGAACCAGCGGCCGGATCCTGTCGTCGACGAGCAGGACGGAGATCCTGGCTCGCGCTGCGCGCGAACGAACCTCTTCGGCGAGGGCCTCGGTCGAGGTCAGGCGGAGCGGAACGGCGAGCGGGACGGCTACGGCGCCGCTCGCCCAGCAGCCGAAGACCGCCGCAACGAGGTCGGGGCTCGTGGAGCCGAGGAGCCCGACGCGGTCGCCGGGGGACACGCCGAGGGCGCGCAGCGCGCCGCAGGCGCGCCGCGCGACATCGGCGAGCTCCCCATAGGTCCACCTTGCGGTCTCGCCTTCCTCGGAGAGGAAGGCGATCCCGCGCGGGCTCGCGGTCCGCATCTCCAGGGCCTCGGCGATCGTCTGTGGCTCGCGCGTCATGGATTCAGCAGTCTCGCAACTCTGGACTCGAGTCTGCGCGCCAGGACCGCCACCGTCGTGTCTTGTCCGACGACGAAGGCGACCATCGGCCCGACGCTGAAGGCCACGTACTCGACCGAGCTCTCGGACGTGGAATCGTCCGCGGCGGTGATCACGGACTTGAGGCGGGCCGCGTACATGTCGTCCCCCAACGAAGGAAGGTTCTGCACCGCGCCCTCGATGGTGAAGTCGGCAACGCCTCCGTCCTCACGCTCCTGCGACCACTCGCGGATCTTCGCAGCGTCCTCGTGCGCCGTGATGACCGCGCGGGCGACCTCCGTGGATCGAAGGAGCAGGACCGTGTCCGACACGAAGCCCGGTCCTTCCTTCTCGTCGAAGGCCGACGTTGCTTCGGCGAGGCTGGGCCGGACGCTCGCCGCGCCCACGCGACCGCCGATCTGCACCGTGTTCGGGCCGGGGTTGGCCGTCTGCGCCCAGGCGTCGCCGGCGTCCTGCGCGTTGAGCAAAGCACGCCTGAGGTCCTGACGGTCGAGATCGGGTGGCGTCGCCGAAGGCTGGGCTTCGTCGCCACCGCCGCACGACGCGGCGAGCGCCGATACGAGCACGAGTCCGAGGAGCTTGAAGCGCATGGGCGTTCACGCTACCCGAGCCGGACGGCCGGAGGCGTTAGTTCGAGTAGTAGAGGTCGATCGACGAGCCCTTGCGCACGGTTGCGCCGGCCGCGGGGTTCTGTCCCTGCACCTGTCCGGCCGGCTTGCCCGATCCGGGCACCGGATATTCGTTGCGCACGACGAGTCCCATGGCGCTCGCTCTCGACTTTGCTTCTTCGAGCGACATACCCACGAGGTTCGGCATGGGGAAGGGCTTCGGTCCCTTGCTGAGGATCGCGGTGATGCGCGAGCCCTTCGGCGCGAGCTGTCCGCCGTCCGGCTCCGTGCGGATCACGCGACCCTCCGCGAGGGTCTCGTGGAAGGCACCGGAGGATGCATAGAGGAACCCGGCGGCTTCCAGCGCCGACTTCGCGTCGCCGGACGTCTTCCCGTTCACGTTCGGCACGGCGATGAGCGGCGGGCCCTTGCTTACGACGGCCGTGAAGGCCGACCCGCGCTTGGCCTCGCCGACACCCGGCTCCCGCGAGATGACGGCGCCGGCCGGGATGGAATCGTGGTGCTGCTCGGAGGAGACGGCCAGGCTGAACCCGGCGTTGTCCAGAAGGTCTTTGGCTTCGGCTATCGGCTTGCCCGTGACGTCGGGAACCGCGAAGAGCTCGGGGCCTTTGGAGATCGAGAGCTTCACCCTCGTCCCTTCGTCGACGGCCGAGCCCGGCCGCGGATCGCTGTCGACGACCGTGCCCTTCGGCGCGACGTCGTGGAAGACCTCCCCGACGCCGTCGAGGATGAGATCTTCCTGGTCGAGGGTGTTCCGGGCTTCCTCGAGGGTCTGCCCGAGGAGATCGGGCACCTGCTTGGAGTCCGGGGAGATGACGTAGGCCGCGGCGGCAGCCACGGCCACGAGCAACGCCAGGACGGCGAAAACGCGGAAGCGTTTGCGAGCGCGGCGACGAAGCCGCGTCTGCAGCGGGAGGACGTCGGTTACGGGAGGCGCTTCGGCGTGTCGCAACGGCTGAGGGGCGGGAGCGCTTGCCGCGCGTGGCATCACCATCGTCGGTGACGGCGTCGACGGGAGCGGCGTCGATGGCGGGGGCGTGGACGGCAGGAGCGGCGGAAGCTGGTCCGTTGACTTGAGGAAGGTGGGCGACGTGTCTTGACCGAGCTCACGCGCGAAAGCGCCGGGCGTCGCGAACCGGTCCTCCGGTCGCGCGGCGGTGGCCTTCTCCACGGCGGCGTCGATGTTGGTGGAGATACCGGCGTGCAACGTCGGGGACTGCAACCGCGCGGCGGCGACGGCCTGCGGTGTGTCACCGCTGAACGGTGGACGTCCGGTGAGCATCTCGTAGGTCATCGCACCCAGCGCGTAGACGTCGGCGCGCCCGTCGACTTCGGAGCTGTTGAGCTGTTCCGGGGCAACGTAGGCGATGGTTCCCACGGGGCGATCCGTCGTCAGCCGGATCGCGTGGGGGCCGAGGGCCTTCGCGATGCCGAAGTCCACGACCTTGACCTGACCGTCCGGCGTGACGAGGACGTTCTCGGGCTTGATGTCGCGATGGACGATGCCCTTCCCATGCGCGTGATCCAGAGCTGCGGCCACGCCGTGCACGACGTGGCGTGTGGTCTGTGCGTCCAGGCGTGTGAAGCGTTCGAGGAGTGAGCGCAGCGACGTGCCGTCCACAAGCTCCATGACGATGTAGGGCTCGCCACCCGGGGGCCGGGGGGTGTCCCCCATACCCGGGGGCCGGGGGGTGTCCCCCGTAAGTGCCGTGCCGCAGTCGTAGACGGCGACGACGTTGGGGTGGCTCAGGCGCGCCGCGTTCTGGGCCTCCCACCGGAAGCGCTCGGCGAAGGCCGGGTCGTCGGCGAGGGACGGGTGCATGACCTTGACGGCCACGTCCCGGCTGAGGATCTCGTCCCGAGCCTTGTATACGGTGGCCATCCCGCCGCGGTCGATACGGGACTCGAGGCGGTAACGCGCGGCCAGTCGGGTTCCGACGCGCGGATCGACGGCGATCGACATGTCACTCATAGGTACGCCCAGACGGACATGCTACCCAAACCCGTTGCATACGTCAGTTGTTGTCAACAACTGTTAATAGAGGTGGTGGAGGCCGTCCCTCCTCCGCTACGGTTCTGAGATGTCCGATCTCGCGCCCTACGGCTCCTGGCGGTCGCCCATCTCGGCGGCGGCCATCGCGCGGGGCGGCGTAGGTCTCACCGGGCTGGACGTCCGCAGCGGCGTCGTGTACTGGTCGGAGCTCCGACCGGCCGAAGGCGGGCGGACGACGATCGTCCGGACCGGAACAGGTGAGCTCACGCCCGAGGGGTTCAACGTCCGCACGCAGGTCCACGAGTACGGCGGGGGAGCGTGGTGGCTCCACGGATCGACCTTGTACTTCACCAACTGGACCGACCAACGCCTGTACACACTTCACGAGGGGGCCGAGCCTGTGGCGATCACCCCCGAGCCGGAGATCGCGCGGGGCTTGCGCTATGCCGACGGCGTCGTCACCGCCGACGGGAAGTGGATCGTGTGCGTGCGCGAACGACACGTCGAAGGACGCGAGGCCTTCAACGAGATAGTCGTCCTGCCGACGGATGGTTCGGCGGAGCCGCGGATCGTCGCGGAAGGCAACGACTTCTACGCCTTCCCCCGGCTCTCACCCGACGGGTCGAGGCTCGCGTGGACGGAGTGGTCCCACCCGAACCTCCCGTGGGACGGCACGTTCCTGTACGTGGCCGACTTCGCCGACGGTGAGGTGTCGAACGCGAAGCGGATCGCCGGCTCCATGGACGAGTCGATCTTCCAGCCGCAGTGGAGCCCGGACGGTGTGCTGCATCTCGTCTCCGACCGCAACGGCTGGTGGAACCTCTATCGCGTCGTGAACGATGCGGTCGAGGCCGTGCTCGAAGTCGATGCCGACTTCGGTGTACCGCAATGGGTGTTCGGTCAGTCGACGTATGCGTTCCTGAGCAACGGCGACATCGTCTGCGCGGTCGACCGAAAGGCGCGCCAGTCGCTGTGCGTCGTCTCCGGCGGTGAGCTCGCGGATCTCGGGC
>JBOGXL010000165.1:0-2610 GCA_050694575.1 Actinomycetota bacterium
ACCCTGAATGGGCACACGGACGATGGCACGGCGAGTACAAGGAAGGGTCCGACTGCTGGAAGTCGGCCGACCTCGACCTGCTCGACATCACGAACTTCCACTGCCAGCAGGTGTGTCGTGTTCACGATGGCAAAAACACGGGGATCGGCGTCCTCGAACAGCTGGTCATCGGCCCTCACGCACCGACCGGACTCACCGACTTCATGGGTGGAGCTCCTTAGGACGCGTAACCATCCACCAACCCGTGGCGTCGAGCAACTAGCATCCATGTCGGCCATGCAGCAACCACCTCCAGGACCCCAGCCCGTTCCTTTCGGCCGCCGAGCGCGTCGAGCGCTCGAGTACGGCGTGGGCATCGGCATGGCCCTCCCGCGCACACTCGCCTTCGCCGGCGAGTCGTGGCTGCGGTCACGCACCGGCAACGGATCCCCCGGCACACCTCGTCTGTCGCCGGGTCTTCTCGCACAGGTGGCTCTCGACGAGATAGTGATCGCCGCGATGAAGACGCCGGGACGATTCCCCCGACGCGCCGATTACGAGACGGCCAGCCGAGAGATGCTCGCCGCCTACGAGCTCTTCCGCAAACGAGGCTGGGACGGCGACCCGAGCACGTACCACGTTGCTCCACCACCACCGGACGACGCCACGGTGAGCTCGGGTCTGTGGATGGGGCCCGGATGGCAGCACGTCCGGTTCTCGAGTGGGTTCGACCCCTTCGTCGAGGACTCGGCCCGCGCGCGGTGGCTCGATCTCGAGCCGAACTCGACGATGCACGCTTGGATCAAGTGGCACGCCGACCCGTCGGCGCCGTGGGTCATCTGCGTCCATCCCTACGGAACCGGGCGCAGCCTCATCGGCGGGTTCATGTTCCGCGCGAACGACCTGGCCCAGAGCCTCGGCGTGAACGTAGCGCTCGTCGTCCTGCCTCTTCATGGAACGAGGGGCGCCGGTGTCTGGAGCACGACGGCGTTCATGACCTACAACCCCGTCGACTTCCTCCTCGGGCTCACGCAATCGGTCTGGGACGTCCGCCGCTTCATCGCCTGGCTCCGACAGACGGGCGCCGGGCCCATCGCCTTGTACGGCCTGTCATTGGGTGCCCATGTGAGCGCCACCATCGCGGGGCTCGACGCCGACCTCGGCGGCGTCGTCGCCGGCGTTCCGACGTGCGACCTCCTCGACGTCTTCCTGCGACACGTCCCCAGCCGCCTTCGCCCCCGCGCGATCGAGCACAAGCTCATAAGTGACCAGACCCGCACGATGCTCAAGGTCACGTCCCCGCTCACGTTCCCGCCGTTGATCCCTCGCGAGCGCTTGGCGATCTTCGCGGGCACAGGCGATCGCATGTCGCCCCCCGATCAAGCCGTCGCACTGTGGCAGCACTGGGGCGAGCCGGAGATGCGCTGGTTCGATGTGAACCACACGGCGTTCATGTGGAGCTCAGCCATCAACGACTTCGTCCGCGGCTCGCTGCGTTCGATCCTCGCCCTCCCGCCGCTCGCGGCGTAGCACGGCTCTGGGCAACCGCCCAGAATGGTCGGGTGGAGCGGCTCACCGGCCTCGACGCCGGCTTCCTGTACATGGAGACCCCGGCGCTGCACATGCACACGCTCAAGATCTCCGTCGTCGATCCGTCGAGCATCCCGGGCGGATACTCCTTCGGTCGCTTCAAGGAGGTGCTGGCCGAACGCATCCATCTGCTGCCGCCGTTCAGACGGCGGATCGTCGAGGTGCCGCTGCGGCTGCACCATCCGGTATGGATCGAGGACGAGAGCTTCGACCTGTCCCAGCACGTGCGGCGCGTCGGGTGTCCGGCCCCCGGAGGGATGCACGAGTTCGCAGAGATCGCATCGGACATCGCCTCGCGACAGCTTCCTCGTCACCGTCCGCTCTGGGAGATCTGGGTCGTCGAGGGGCTCGAGGACGGCAAGATCGCCTTCGTCGGCAAGATCCATCACTCGGTCGCCGACGGCATCGCCGCCGCCTCGCTCTTGGCGAGCGTCGCGTCCGATCTCGGCGCACCCGACGCACCGACGAGCGATTGGGACGCCGAGCAGATCCCCGATCGCTGGACGTTGTTCAAGGGGGCCGCTCTTGATCTCGGCCGCGAGCTGAAGGGATTCCCGCGCCTGTTGCGCCGGACGCTCCGCAACATGTCGGCGCTGCGTCGCCGCCGCCGCGAAGCCGACCACGCACCGCCCCTTCCCTTCGCGACGCCGAAGACGAGGTTCAACACTGCTCTGACGCCACATCGCACCTTCACGATGGCGACGCACGCTCTCGATGACGTGAAGACCGTCAAGAACGCGTTCGGCGCCACGGTCAACGACGTCATCCTCGCCGTCGTCGCCGGCGGTCTTCGGCGCTACCTCGAGGAGCACGGGGAGCTGCCCGAGCGTCCGCTGGTCGCCGGTGTACCCGTCTCGACAGCGGCGGAGCCGGAGAGGCTGAGCGGGAACAAGGTGTCGAACATGTTCACGTCCCTCCGGACCGACATCCCGGATCCCGTCGAGCGTTTGCGCGCCATCCACGAGGTGACGAAGACGGCCAAGGAGTTCCACAACGTCCTGGGGGCCGAGATGCTGCGTGACTGGTCTGAGATCACACCAC
>JBOGXL010000166.1:0-7108 GCA_050694575.1 Actinomycetota bacterium
CGCAGCCTGGTCCCCATCTCGCCGACGCTGTCGGTGTTCAAGCGGCGCAGCCGCGCCAGCTCGGCCTCCAACCCGTCGAGATCTCCCCTGCGCGCCGCCTCGACCGCCCGACCGATAGATGCGCTGAGGTCCATGGTCTCCTCCCCGTCCGTCGGCACCGACTCTCCTCTCCTGGTCTAACGCCGCCCGCAGCGCTCGGGGTACGCATACCCAGCGCCAAGGACAGAAAACCCGATAGCCGGAGAGATGGGTACTATCCTCGTCGCATGAGCGAGGCGAGCGAATGATCCTGGAGATCAATCCCGAGGCCATCCGCGACATCGCGGCCGCCGTGCACGCCGCCCGCAAGCGGGAACCGAGCATCGAGATCCTCGTCGTCGTGGAAAAGAAGGTGATGGACGCGATCCAGGACCGCAGCAACACCCTCGAGCTCGCGGAACAGGAGGCGCGGGCGCTGCGCAACGTGCTCATGCAGCGGGCCTACGATCAGCGCCGCACCAGCGAAGGCAACGACTATGCCGACCTCGCCGACCGGATCGCGCAGGACCTCGAAACGGAAGCTCCTCCGCTGGAGACCGAAGACGCTCCTGCGGGCGCCCCGGCCGACGAACGGAGCGAGTGAGCGATGCGAGCTCGGCGAGCGGAGCTCACTCGCAGCGCAGGGGGTTCGGGGGCCGCAGCGCACCCGATCAAATGACCGAAGCCGAGCGACCGACCCTCAGCCGGCCCGCCCTCGAGGCGCTGCGAGCCGAGCTCGAGGATCTCAAGACCAACGGCCGGCAGAAGATGTCCGAACGTTTGCTCGAGGCCCGCGAGCTCGGCGACGTCACGGACAACGCGGCCTTCGAGACCGCGAAGCACGACCAGGCGCTGCTCGAGGGACGCATCATGCGCTTGGAAGCCCTGGTCAAGGACGCCGTCGTCCGGGAGGGCCCCGTCGACAGCTCGGTGGTCGTGCCGGGCGTGATAGTTACGGTGCGCGACACCGGGGATTCCTCGATCGAGGACTCCTTCGTCGTCGCCGAATCCGAGGAGCGCATCACCGGGGTGCGTGTCCTCTCGCCGCGGTCTCCGCTGGGGCAAGCTCTGCTCGGCAAGACCATCGGCGATCGTGTCACCTACGAGGCACCGGGAGGAACGTTCACGTACGAGGTCGTGAACATGCGGTCGGGTTGACCTTCACGTAGACGGCCTCCGACGCGGTCCCGTACCGTTGGTCCGTTCACGCTGACGACCACGGGAGGGTGACATGAAGGCTGCGGTCCTCGAAGCCTACGGACAACCGCTCAATGTCACAGACGTTGACCTCGCTTCACCACAACGGGGCGAGGTGCGGGTAAGGGTACGGGCGACCGGTGTGTGCCACTCCGATCTGTCCATACAGCAGGGCAAGCTCCCCTTCCCGACGCCGTGCGTGCTCGGTCACGAGGGAGCCGGCGAGGTCGTCGAGGTCGGCGAAGGCGTCACCGCGGTAAAGCCCGGCGATCGCGTCGTCCTGATGTGGACGTTGATGTGCGGCGACTGCTTCTACTGCCGGCGCGGGCAGACCCATCTGTGCGACGCGACACGCGCGATGGGGATGATGGACGACGGCACGACGCGGCTGTCCAAGGACGGACAGGCGATCCTTCACGCCATCAACACCGCCTGCTTCGCCGAGGAGGTCATCGTCCGCGACCACGCCCTCGTGAAGATCTCCGACGACGTCCCTTTCGAGGTCGCCGCGGTAGTCGGATGTGGTGTCCTCACCGGGGTCGGCGCCGCCGTCTACACGGCCGACCTCCAACCGGGCGAGTCCGCCGCGATCCTCGGTTGCGGTGGTGTCGGCATCAACGTCGTCCAGGGGGCCAAGCTCGCGGGAGCCAATCCGATCATCGCTATCGACACCGTCCAGACCAAGCTCGACATGGCGCAAGCGTTCGGTGCCACCCACCTCGTCAACGCGGCCGACGGCGACGCCGGCGCGCACGTCCTCGAGCTCACGGGGGGCCGGGGCGCGGACGCAGCCTTCGAAGTCGTGGGGGCACCGGCTCTCCAGCGCCAGGTGTTCGACATGACGCGCCGTGGTGGCCGCGCGGTGATGGTCGGTGTCGCAGGTCTCATGGACGAAGTCGCGTTGCCGTCGATGTTCCTCACGCTCGGCGAGAAGACGGCGAAAGGCTGCTACTACGGGTCGTGCGACCCGAAGCGGGACATCCCCGTCTTCCTCGATCTGTGGAAGGCCGGCAAGCTCGACCTCGAAGGCCTCATCTCACAGACGTCGAAGCTCGAGGACGTGAACGGCGCGTTCGAGGACATGGAAGCGGGAAAGGTCATCCGGACGGTTCTGACGCCGTAGCTCCTCAGACGGCGAGTCCGCTGCGCGCGTACCCGCCCACACCGCGACCCATCTGCTGGAGCGCGAAGCGGTCGCACGCCGTCTCCGCGCCGCTGCGCTTCCGCCGGACCTCGCGCAGGTACCAGTGGTAGTACTCGTGCAGGTACAGGTAGCGGATGAGCTCGTCCGGACGTTCGAACCACACCTGACGCCAGTACCAGCGGAAGTACAGTCGTCGGCCACGGCGTACCCGCTTCGCGCGATACGGCACGGCTTCGCGGAAAGGGTAGAAGGGCACAGGAACCTGGATCGTGATGAGCCTGTCGCTGAAGTCGCAGAAGGCCTGCACGTGCGGCCGAGTGCGCCAGCGCAGCGGCTTCACCTCGACCTCGTAGCCGTTGGCCTTCGGCAGGCCCGCGAGAACCCGCTCGACTCGGTCGGGGCTCCAGCCGCGAAGTTCCTGCACGCGGACCGGCATGCGCCCGCTCCGGGGGCCCGGCACCCGTGCGACGAGCACGACGGAGCGCGGGCTCGTCGGTGGGAACCGTCCGTTGCGCTCTGTCAGCCGCTCGGCCGCCACGAGATCCTCCGGGGTTCCCGAGAAGCGGCCGACGGTGGCGAGGAACGACGGATCGTGATCGATGGGACGCGACCTTCCCAGCCAGTCGGTTACCTCGCAGCCGAGCTCGTCGAGCGTGTTGCGGACGTCGGCGACACCGTAGCTGCGGCGCAGGTCGAGGAACTGCCGTAGGAGACTCTCGCGGGGCAGGCCCTTCGCCCGCGGACGCACGCCGTTCTGCGCCGCGACGAGCTCGAGGACGATGGTCCCCCCGGGAAGCGTCACCCGGAAGAGCTCACGGATGAACCTCTCCGGGTCCGCGACGAAACGAACGACGTCGGTCGCGACGACGACGTCGAAGTACTGGTCGATGAAAGGCAACCAAAGGGCGTCACCGACCACGGCGCGTATTCCGCGACGCGAACGGGCGCGATCGATCATCCCGTCCGCGAGATCGACGCCGACGGTTCGTCCGATCCTGCGTCCATTCGCGTTCGCCTCGGCGCGGATGCGGCCCAGCACGTACCCGGTCCCGCACCCGACGTCCAGCACGTGCCCGCTCGACCGGAGGTTTCGCGCGACCCGCCGAGCGATGCGCCCGGCCCGGTCCCGGTCGTCGCGCCAGAGGGGGGCGAGGTCGCTGAAGACCTCGGAGGCGTCGACCGCGATCGAGCTCGTCATCAGGGACGCGAGTGTACGCAGTCCCGGGCGCGTCCGGGTGACCAATCGGACCTATCTCGCACCCTACGATTGGCCCGGTCGGCGGGAGGGAACTTCAATGAGGTATGAAACCGGTCATGGAGGCACGGGTGCTGGCCGGCCGGTACGAGCTCGGGGTACGTATGGGGTCCGGCGGCATGGGCACCGTTTGGAGGGCCCGGGACCGCACGCTCGGACGTGACGTTGCCGTCAAGCTCCTCCACGAGGGTCTGGCCGCCGACACGACCTTCGCTCAGAGGTTCCGCCAAGAGGCCCTGTCGGCCGCGAAGCTGACGCATCCGAACGTGGTGGCCGTGTTCGATGCGGGCGAGCACGACGGCGTCCCGTTCATCGTGATGGAGCTCGTCGAGGGGCCGTCGCTCCACGGGATCCTGGCCAAGAACGGAGCGCTGCCCGTCGCCGAAGTGGCGCGCATCGGCCGAGCCGTGTGCGGCGCGTTGGCTCACGCCCACGGTCGCGGGCTCATCCACCGCGACATGAAGCCGGCGAACGTCCTGCTCGAAGAAGCTTCGCGGGAGCCGAAGGTCGCCGACTTCGGGATCGCGAAGGGCCTGGAGGACTCCGCCGGCCTCACCCGGACGGGAGGGCTCATAGGAACCGCCGCCTACCTGTCACCCGAGCAGGTGTCGGGCCGGCCGGCGACGCCTGCGTCGGACGTCTACGCGGTTGGATGCATGCTCTACGCAAGCCTGGTGGGCGAGCCGCCCTTCGGCGGCACCACGCCCGTGGCCGTCGCCATGCGGCACCTCAACGACCCTGTTCCGAACCTGCGCGAAAGACGACCGGACGTCCCGGAAGCCTTCGCGTCGGTCGTCCACCGCGCGCTGGAGAAGGACCCCGCCCGGCGCTTCGCCGACGCGCAAGAGATGCAGCGCGCCATCTCAGACACCGGGCTAGGCGGAGGGCCGCCGGCCGACCTCGACGTCGCTGCGACGGTCCCGGTTGTCGGGACCGGCCCCCTCCCCGCCCGCGCCTCCACCGAGCGGATCGGGGCTCGGGCGGCGCGTGGTCACGGGTCGCCCCGCGCCGTGCGGGTTCTGGCCGTCTTGAGCGCGCTCCTGATCGCCGCGGCGGCCGTCGCGCTGGCGGCCACCTACTTCCGGAACAGGCAGCCCGACACGCGGGCCCAGATCCCGACCGCGGCCCCTACCCTCGAGCCGTCCACGCCCGCGCCGACACCCCAACCGTCGCCGTCCCCGGCGGTGACCGAGAGCGCGGGCGAGCCCGGGAACCCGTTCGGGAACCTCCCCGTCATCGGTGGTGACGGACCCGGACGCAGCCGCAACCAGGACAGGGGCAACGGGAACCAAGCCGACTGACTGACCTGGTTTGACCTGCGGGTCTGCCCCGAAGGAAGGTGTACGTCCCAGATGAACCCCGCCCACCTCCGTGTTGCTCTGCTCGCCTATCGCGGGAACCCTCACTCCGGTGGGCAGGGCGTGTACACCCGCTACCTGGCCCACGAGCTGCGCGAGCTCGGCCATCACGTGGACGTGGTCTCTGGACCACCGTATCCGGAGGTAGAAGACCTCGGCATCCCGCTGCACCGCCTCGAGAGCATGGACCTGTACCGCCCGGAGCGGCCCTTCCGGCCGCACCGCCGGCCGCGCGACCGCTACGACTGGCTCGAGCTCGGGATCATGTCGACGGGCGCCTTCTGCGAGCCACGACCGTTCAGCCTCCGCGCCAACGCCTGGCTCGCCCGACGCGGGGACCCCTACGACGTCGTTCACGACAACCAGTGCCTGGGCACGGGCATGGTCAAGATCGCCCGGCGGCTCCCGCTGCTGGCGACCGTGCACCATCCCATCACCGTCGACCGCAAGCTCGAGCTCGCCGAAACCAGGAATCCCTGGCGGCAGCTCACGAAGCGCCGGTGGTACTCCTTCCTGGGCATGCAGAAGCGGGTGTTGCGCAAGCTGCCCCGGCTCATCACGGTCTCCCAGACCTCGCGCCGCGACATCATCGACCAGCTCGGTGTAGAGCCGGGGCGCATCGACGTCGTCCCCGTCGGGGTGGACCAGGAGATCTTCCGTCCCCAGCCGGAGATCGCCGCGGTGCCGGGACGCCTGATCGCGGTCATAAGCTCCGACGTCCCGCTCAAGGGGCTCGCCTTCCTGCTGGAAGCCGTAGCCAAGCTCCGGACGGAGGCACCGCACGCGCATCTGGTTGTCATAGGACGGATGCGCCCGGAAGACCCGGCCCGGAGGCACGTCGCTCGCTTCGGCCTCGAGGATGCCGTCGAGCTCACCGGCAACATCTCCTACGACGACATGATCCGCCTCTACGGCACGGCGGAGATCGCCGTCGTGCCCTCGCTGTACGAAGGGTTCTCCTTGCCGGCCATCCAAGCGATGGCGGCGGGGCTCCCGTTGGTGTGCACGCGGGCCGGAGCTGTTCCCGAGGTGGCCGGAACTCACGGCAAGACGGCTCTGATCGTCGAGCCGGCGGATGCGAGCGCCCTGGCCGTCGCGATCAAGCGCCTCCTCGACGATCCCGAGCTGCGGTCGCGCCTGGGAGCCGCGGCCCGCGATCGCGTGCTCGACAAGTTCACGTGGGCCGCGATGGCCCGCGGGACCGTCGAGCAGTACCGCGTCCTGATCGACCAGTACGGCCCGCGCGCCTGATGCTCACCCTCGACTTCGACCGTCTCGGCATCGCGCCCGGTGACCTCGTCCTCGATATCGGCTGCGGCTACGGACGGCACTCCTACGAGGCCATCCGCCGGGGCGCTCGCGTGGTTGCCCTCGACCTGTCCGACACCGAGCTCAAGGACGTCCTGGCGACCTTCGCGGCCATGGGTCAGGCCGAGGAGCTGCCCGAGACCGCCCACGGAGCCTGCGTCAACGCCAACGCGCTCTCGCTCCCCTTTCCGGACGGTGAGTTCGATCACGTCATCGCCTCCGAGGTGTTGGAGCACATCCCCGACGACACCGATGCGATGGCCGAGATAGCTCGGGTGACGAGGCCGGGCGGCACGATCACCGTCACCGTCCCGCGCGCCGGACAAGAGGTCGTTTGCTGGCTTCTGTCGAGCGACTACCACAACACGCCGGGAGGTCACGTCCGTATCTACAGGCAGCGCCAGATCATCGACCGGCTTCGGGGAGCGGGACTTCGTCCCCGGGGGGTCGGTTTCGCCCACGCCCTGCACACGCCGTACTGGTGGCTCCGTTGCGTGGTCGGTCCCCGCAACGAGGCCAACGCTCTCGTTCGTGTCTACAGGTCGTTCCTCGAATGGGACATCATGACGGGCCCCCCGCTGGTCCGTCTCACCGAGCGCATGCTCAACCCGGTCCTGGGCAAGAGCCTCGTCGTCTACCTCGCCAAGCCGGAGGCTCTCCTTGCCGCTTGATACACGCGTCGCTCTGACCGTCGCGCAAATCGAGGAGACCGCTGGGGCCATAGCGGCCCGACAGCGTCCGGACGGACGGCTCCCCTGGCACACCGAGCAGCACACGGATCCGTGGAACCACGTCGAAGGCGCGATGGGCCTCGCACTCGGGGGCCGG
>JBOGXL010000167.1:0-3288 GCA_050694575.1 Actinomycetota bacterium
ACCTCGATCACCAGCTCGCCGTCGGACCTGTAGCGCCGCGCCCGGAGCGACGCCGGGATGTCGAGGATGCGTGTCCAGAAGAAGTCGGCCTGGCCCGTCACGCGCAACGCGCGAGGATTGGCAAGCCACCACCGCAGGGGCTCGTCCAGGGGTCGTCCCCACGCCTTGACGCTGCGCACGAGGTCCACGTCGAGCACGTGCTGCCACAGCCCGGCGGAGGCCTCGGTCGTGATGGTGATGAGATCGCCGACCTCGATGACCGAAGCTGCGAGCGCGTGATCCCACTTCGAGTCGACGTGATAGCGCACGTACCCGTCGACGTTGCCCGAGGGATCCTCGTGGATGGCGTGAACATCGTGGCCCGGCTTGCGCTCGGCCCGTCCACCGGCCCACCACGCGTCGGTGCGACCTATGGCGCCCGGTTGCAGCTTGCGCCAGCGTTCGTGCACCTCGGGGAAGACCTTGTCCGCCGTCTCCTCGTCCACGAAGGTCACGGCTCCGGCAGACGGAACGTCAGGACGGTACTCCCGGTACCTGGTGTCGATCTCGAGAGACTGGTGATACGAGGAGGGTCCGTAGCCGAACCGTCCGTAGATCACCGACTCGGACGCGACGAGGATGGCGAGCGGCTCTCCCCTGCCTCGCGCTTCGGCGAGCTGCCGGTTCATCAGCTGCGTGAGGAGACCGCGGCGGCGATGGGTCGCAAGCACGCCAACGCGCGTTACGCCGGCCACATCGATCTGCGCTCCCCCGGGCACGGTGAGCTCGAATAGATACGAGTCGGCGCCGGCGACGATCTGATCCCGGTCGAAGACGGCGAGGCTTCGCTCGGGCCGGAAGTCGGCGCGCATCCGCTCGGCCGCTTCGTCGGTGGGCGGGGCGAAGCTCATCGCCCGGAAGAACGTGCGCACGAACGCGGCGTGCTCGTCGAGCGTGATGGGACGGATCTCCATGTCGCTTACGAGGCTACGGCTTCGGAGCGCTCCAGGATCGGCCGCAGGAACCGGCCCGTGTAGCTCGCCTCGCACGCCACCACGTCCTCGGGCGTGCCGGTGACGACGACGTGTCCGCCGCCGTCGCCTCCGTCCGGGCCGAGGTCGATGATGTGATCGGCCGTCTTGATCACGTCGAGGTTGTGCTCGATCACTATCACGGTATTGCCCTGATCGACGAGCCTGTGCAGAACGTCCAGGAGCCGGCGCATGTCGTCGAAGTGGAGGCCGGTCGTCGGCTCGTCGAGGATGTACAGCGTCTGGCCCGTTGCCTTCTTCGCGAGCTCCGAGGCGAGCTTCACCCTCTGCGCCTCACCACCGGACAACGTCGGCGCCGGCTGGCCCATGCGGACGTAACCCAGGCCGACGTCGACGAGCGTCTGCAGATGTCGCTTCACCGGCGGGAGGGCGTCGAACAGCCGGCACGCCTCCTCAACCGACATGTCGAGGACCTCGGAGATGTTCTTCCCCTTCCAGCGCACCTCGAGCGTCTCTCGGTTGTAGCGCTTCCCCTTGCACACCTCGCACGGCACGTAGACGTCCGGCAAGAAGTGCATCTCGATCTTGATGGTCCCGTCTCCGGCGCAGGCCTCACACCGGCCCCCGCGGACGTTGAACGAGAACCGGCCCGGCGTGTAACCCCGCATGCGCGCCTCCGGTGTCTGCGCGTAGAGCTTCCGGATGTGATCGAATACGCCGGTGTACGTAGCGGGGTTCGACCTCGGCGTTCGGCCGATGGGTGATTGGTCGATGAGGATCACCTTGTCGAGCTTGTCGATGCCGATGATCTTCTTGTGCTTGCCGGGCACGGTCTTGGACTTGTAGACCGAGCGCATGAGCGCTTCGTAGAGGATGTCGTGAACCAGGGTCGACTTCCCGGAGCCGGAAACGCCCGTCACGAGGTTGAAGCATCCGAGCGCGAAGGACGCGTCGTCACCCTTGAGGTTGTGCTCACGCGGCCCGTGAACGGTGATCCACCCCTTGTCGATCGACCGCCGCTTTCCGGGCGTAGGGATCTCGCGCCGTCCGGAGAGGTAGTCGCCGGTCAACGAGCCCTTGTGCTTCAGCAGACCCGCGAGCTCGCCGGCGTAGACGATCTCGCCGCCGTGCTCGCCGGCCCCCGGGCCGATGTCGACGACATAGTCGGCCGCCCGCACCGTCTCCTCGTCGTGCTCGACGACGATGAGCGTGTTCCCGATGTCGCGCAGCCTGACGAGCGTCTGGATCAGCCTCTGGTTGTCGCGCTGGTGCAGGCCGATCGAGGGCTCGTCCAGGATGTAGAGCACGCCCACGAGCCCCGAGCCGATCTGCGTCGCGAGGCGGATACGCTGCGCCTCACCCCCGGCAAGGGTCGCCGCGGCTCTATCGACCGTCAGGTAGTCGAGGCCGACGTCGACGAGGAACCCGAGGCGCTCGCGGATCTCCTTCAGGACACGCTCGGCGATCTGCATGTCGCGCTCGGACAGCTGCAGGTCGTGGACGAACGTGACGGCGTTCCTCACCGACTTCGCCGTGAGCTCGGCGATATTGATCCCGCCCACCGTCACGGCCAGAGACTCCGGACGCAGCCGCGCTCCCTTGCACGCCGGGCACGGGATCTGCCGCATGTACTGCTCGACGCGCTCACGCGCGTACTCCGACTCCGTCTCCTCGTGGCGCCGCTGCAGCCATGGGATAACGCCCTCGTAGTACGTGTAGTACTGGCGCTTCCGCCCGTACCGTGAGCGGTAACGGATGAAGACCTGCTCGTCGCCGGCGCCGTAGAGCAGGATCTCGCGGTGCGTCTTCGTGAGCTTACGCCAGGGCTTCGACCCGTCGATGTCGAAGTGGTCGCACACGGCCTCGACCATGCGGTCGAAGTACTCGAGCCGGTTACCCGACCACGGATGGATGGCCCCTTCCGACACCGACAGATCGGGGTCGGGAACGACGAGCTCGGGGTCCACCTCCAGCTTCGAGCCCAGACCGGTGCAGTGCGAGCACGCGCCGTAGGGCGTGTTGAACGAGAACTGCCGCGGCGCCAGCTCCTCGAACGAGATCCCGCAGTTCAGGCACGCGAAATTCTGCGAGAACGAGTGGCGTTCGGCGTCGTTGGCCTCTTCCGAGACGATCTCCACGTCCACGACGCCCTGCGTGAGGCCCATCGCCGTCTCGAGCGAGTCGGCGAGACGCGATCGGATGTCGGCTCGGAGCGCGATACGGTCGACGACGACCTCTATCGTGTGCTGCTTGTATCGGGGCAGGCGGATCTTCTCAGAGAGGTCGTGCATCTCTGTATCGATGCGCGCTCGAGAGA
>JBOGXL010000168.1:0-3705 GCA_050694575.1 Actinomycetota bacterium
CTGCTCGCCGACTTCATCGAGGGCCTCGGCCTCGGCGACCGCCCGCGGTTCGCCGGCGAGCTCATGGGCGGACGCATCGCCAACCTCCTCCCGTCGGTGTGGTCGACGCGCTCGTACCTGAAGATCCGCAACCGCCGCTGCGAAACGATGCTCGACGGGTGGGCGGAGCCGTGGGCCGCCCTCGGCCGCGCGCTCGGTGCGGCCGACGAACGGCCATCCCTGCGGCTCGCGTGGCGAGAGCTCTTGCAGAACCAAGCGCACGACTCGATCTGCGGGTGCTCGCAGGACGCCGTACACGACCAGATGCTTGCGCGCTATGACGCCGCCTACGAGCTGGGTCGCGAGACCACGCAACGCGCGTGCGAGCGCATCGCGGGCCTGGGGACGGCCCGGCGGACGCCGTGGACGACGGAGGTGGACATCGCCGTCTTCAACCCGTCGCCGCACGCGCGCACCGACGTGGTCCGGTTCCCGCTCCAGGGCTACCCGCCCTTCGACGAGGCCGAGGGCCACTTCATCCACCCGCTCGTGTGGTCGAACATGAACCCCGGCGGCTTCGAGGTCGACGGGCAGCCCGCACGGCTCGTGCCCGTGGACACGAACGACCGCGTCCGCATCATCTCCGGACAACGGGATTGGGACGTCGAGTTCGTCGCCGACGACATCCCGGCCTTCGGGTACCGTCGCGTGCGCCTGCGCCCGACCGAGGAGCATCCGGCGACGGTCGACGACGGACGAACCATCGCGGCGGGCAACGTCGGCGTGGAAGCCGCTCAGGACGGAACGCTGACGGCGACCTTCGCCGAGCGAACGTTCGGTGGGCTCTTCGGCATCGAGAGCATCGGCGACCGGGGCGACACCTACGACTTCGATCCCGTCCCCGGCGGATTCGGCACGGGCGACGTCGACATCGAACGGATCACGGACCCCTCGGGGATCCAAACGCTGCGCATCAAGCGCTTCTTCGCCATCCCGCTGCTCACCGACGACCGTTCGGCCCGATCGGACCGCAGCCGTTATCTCGAGATCAACCAGGAGGTGCGCGTCGCTCCGGGCGTCGGCCGCGTAGACGTCAAGCTCGTCGTGCGCAACGAAGCGATCGACCACCGCTTGCGGCTGCTCTTCCCGACGGGCGCGCCGACGGATACGTTCTCGGCCGCCACGACGCTCGATATCGCCCGGCGCGCGACCGCTCCGCGCGACGGTTCGCAGTGGCTGCACCCGGCCCCCACGACCTTCCCGCAGCAGGGGTGGGTGTCGGCCAACGAGCTGACCGTCGTAGCGCCCGGACTCGTCGAGGCCGAAGTGACGCCCGAAGGCGTTATCGCGATCACGTTGCTGCGCTCGGTGGGCTGGCTGTCGCGGATGGACCTGACCACGCGGCCGAACCACGCCGGACCCGGCCTGGCCACGCCGGGGGCGCAGTGCGTCCGGACGTTCGAAGCCGACGTCTCACTGCTGCCCGGTGTCGATCCACGAGCGGCGCGCGATGCCGAGCTCGGGATGTGGACGGCCATCGCGGGCGACGCGCCGATCGTCGCCGAGGACACGCCGCTCGTCGAGCTCGGGCCCCGCGAGCTCTTGCTGTCCGCCCTCAAACCCGCCGAGAGCGGCGACGGCACGATCGTGCGCGTGCTCAACCCGACCGACGACGCGATCGAGGCACGGCTCCGCCTCGGCATCCCGTTCACGGGGGCCGAGCACGTCCGTCTGGACGAGTCGGCGTCCGGCGAGTCGCCGACGCACTCCGGGGACGAGCTCAGCTTCCCGGTGCCGGCCCACGGGCTGCGCTCGATCCACGTCCGCTAAGTCCGTCTCCCCCAACGCCTCGTCCTTGACTTTACTCCTCGTGGCAGAGTACTCTGCCTTGCAGAGTGGAAGGAGAAGAAGGGAGACCCTGTGAACACGTCCGAGACAGCCGCCGGTCGCCCGATCGAGCCGGACGAGGCGATGAAGCAGATCGCCTACATCCGCGACGTGCTCGACTCGACCAAACAGCGCGTGGCCACCTATTGGCCGATCTTCGTCATGTGGGGCCCGCTCTGGGTGCTCGGCTACGCGGGCGAGTATTGGGAGGACAACAGCGGTCCGGCGTGGTTGACCTGGCGGTGGGCGATCCTCAACGGGATCGGATCCGTCGGAACCTTCCTCTTGGTCAGCCAACGTCGCGGACGACGACCGCTGACCAGCCTCGAACGACAGATGTTGTGGCTCCAGGTCGGCGTGGCCTTCTCGTTCTTCTTCGGCATACCGATGGCGATAGGCGAGACGATTCTCGTCGACTGGAACACGTACGTCCCCTTCTACATCGGATTCACCTACTTCGTCGCCGGGGTGTTCCTCGGCCGAGAGCTGATCCTGATCAGCCTTTGGCTGGCCGCTTGCGCACTGACCGCAGAGTTCCTGCCCGAGGACGTCAGGTGGCTGTGGTTCGCGGTGAACGGCGGAGGTGGCCTCACCGTGAGCGGGTTGATCCTGCGGCGACAGCTCCGCCGTTCCTAGCCCGATGGCCGACCCCGTCCCTGATATCGATGAGACGTTCCATGCCCCGGCCCGGCTCGGGATCATGACGCTCCTCATCCAGGACGGATCGAGCGACTTCGCGATGCTGAAGCGATCGCTCGGGCTCACGGACGGCAACCTCGGCGCGCACATCAGGGTGCTGGAGCAGGGCGGCTACATCGAGGTACAGAAGAAGTTCGAGGGCCGCAAGCCGAAAACCGTCTGCCGGGTGACGCCCAGAGGCCGCCGGGCATTCGCGCGCTACCTGGACGCGCTCGAGCGCGTGATCGGGATGGCGAGACGGTGACGAGCGAACAGGTGCTCACGTTCCTGCTCACCGATATCGAAGGGTCGACACGCGCTCTCCATCGGCTCGGCCCGGAGTACGCCGAAGCCGTCGATGCCCATCGCCGCCTGCTGAACCACATCGCCGGCGAGACCGGCGGGCGCCGGGTCGACGCCGTCGGCGATGCGGTGCTGCTGTCGTTCGCCGATCCGGAGAGCGCCGTGCGGACGGCGATCCTCGCGCAGCTGGCCCTGGCCGCCCTCTCGGATTGGGGCGAGGACGCCTTCCGTGTGCGCATGGGCATCCACACCGGCCCGGTGTGGGCGCGCAGGAGGCAGTTCTACGGCCTGACGCTGCACAAGGTGGCGCGCATATCCGCGCTAGCCAAAGGGGGTCAGATCCTGCTGTCGGCACAAGCGGCAGAGCTGCTCGAGAACCGCACGTTGGTGCGACGCCTCGGCAGCTACACCCTCGGCGGGTTCGACGAGCCGGAGGAACTCTACGAGCTGCGCGTGATCCCGCTCAGTGCAGTTGCGGATTCTCCGCGCTGAAGACACCGAGCGTGCTCTCCCAGCCCGGGACCACCCAGGCGTGCACCATCCAGCCATCCCTACCGTCGACCTTGATCCCTCCGCGTCGCGCGCACTCTTCGGCGGTGGTCTGCTCGTCCCCCACCACGAACGCGCGCCCCGTGTCGATGCACAGACCGATGTGGCGGTGCCAGTGGTCGTTGGGACCCGTGAAGCCCGCGGGCTCACGATCGCCCGTCACGTAGTAGCTCAGGCCGACGATGCGAGCGTCCGGCGTCGTCCCGTCGTAGAGCAGCATCTCGGGCTGGTCGATCTGGAACGTTCCGTCGACGCTGAGGAACCGCATGTAATGCGCGCCGATGAGCGGCAGGTACGGCGTCACGGCTC
>JBOGXL010000169.1:0-3095 GCA_050694575.1 Actinomycetota bacterium
GACACGATGCTCGAGAAGGTTGCGACCTTCTACGACTCCGAGGTCGACGCCATGGTGGACGCCTTGACGTCCCTCATCGAGCCGATCCTGATCGTGATCCTCGGCGGCGTGGTGGGCGGGATCCTCATCTCCCTCTACTTGCCGATGTTCAAGCTGATCGACCTGATCCAGTAGCAACGCTGCGCGGCGGTCCGTGCAGCTCGAACGGACTAGTCAACTCACCCGACCAGGACAAAGGCCGACTCATCCCCGAGGCCGCCGTCGTCGTAGGAACGACGAGTGTGGGCCCCAGAGGGAGGTGACACTGAATGATTCAGCGGATCAAGGATCGTCTGCACAGCGAGGACAAGGGTTTCACCCTGATCGAGCTCATGGTGGTGGTTCTCATCATCGCCATCCTGATCGCGATCGCCATCCCCACCTTCCTCGGCGCCCGTACGCGGGCTCAGGACCGGGCCGCGCAGTCGTCTCTCCGGAACACGGTGACGGCCGCCAAGGCTCTGTTCACCGACAACGAGGACTACGCAGCCGCCACCGTCGCAGCTCTGACGTCCGGCGAGCCGAGTCTCTCCTTCGTCGCGGCCGGCGTCGCGTCCACGAAGTCGACGGAAGTCTCGTCGGCGAATGTGGTCACGGCCCCGTCGACCAAGGCCGAGGAGTTCTACGGCGCGGTCATGTCGTCGAGCGGCACGTGCTGGTTCGTCCGTGACGCGGTTGACCCCGCCAGCAACCCGGGAACGGGTTGGGCGAAGGACACCGACAACAGCGGCGCCTGCACCGGCACACGTGCGTCGGGTATCGCCGACGCCACGTGGGTGAAGGAGCCCGGTAACTCTCCTGAGGTCTAGGAGCCGGCCGAGAACGAGGGGCGGGACACCTCCCGCCCCTCGTTCGCTTTTCCGGATAATCGCGAGGTCATGACCGCACTATTGGCCGTCTTCGCCGGTCTGCTCGGCGCCGCGATGGGATCGTTCCTGAACGTCGTCGTGCACCGCGTGCCCAGAGGCATCTCGCTCGTCCACCCGCCGTCGAGCTGTCCGGCATGCGAGACCGAGATCCGATCGGTGGACAACATCCCCATCGTGTCGTGGCTCGTGCTGCGGGGCAGGTGCCGGGCCTGTGAAGCGCCCATCTCGCCTCGATACCCGGTCGTTGAGGCCGTCACGACGGCACTGTGGGTGATCGCCGTGTTTCGGTTCGAGCGCCTCGAGGAGGCGGCCTTCGTAGCCTCGGCGGCCACCGTGCTGTGGGCGCTGAGCCTCATCGATGTGGAGTACAGACGCATCCCGAACGTGATAGTCGTGCCGGCGACGGCCGCGGCGTCCGTCTGGGTGCTGGGGGCTGCGGCAGCCGGAGGGGAGCCGAGGATGCTCGCGCGCGCCGCCGCGTGCGGCGCCGGGTTCTTCGTCCTGCTGTTCCTCATAGCCGTGGTCTCCGGCGGGATGGGTTTCGGCGACGTCAAGCTCGGTGCGTTCGTCGGTGTCGTCCTGGGACGGTTCGGGGTCGCGACGGCCGTGGCCGGCGTGCTCACGGGGTTCATCCTCGGCGGCCTCGTTGCTGCCGCGCTCCTCGTCCTGCGACGGCGGGGCAGGAAGGACGCTCTGCCCTTCGGTCCCGCCATGGCCGGTGGCGCAGTCATAGCGCTGTTCGGAGGCGAGCGACTAGTGCGGACTTGGCTTGGTGTGTAGCCGGGTGGGTCAAGTTGACCCTGTGAGTGACTGATTGTTACAGTTAGCGGCCCAGGTGGCGGGCGTGCTACGTGTGGCCGTTGCCGTACCCTGGGCAAACGAGGAGCGGCACGGATGTCCGATGACAGCCAGGTGCTCAGCGAGCGCCTCTTGACCGTGTCTGAGGTCGCGACGGCGATGCGCGTGTCGAACATGACCGTGTACCGCCTGATCAAAGCCGGGCAGATCGGCGCGATCCGCGTGGGCAAGAACTACCGGATCCGGACGTCTGAGATCGACAGGTACCTGCGCGACCGAGTCGTCGGTTCGTAGGCCGTAGGTCGCCCCCACTCCCAACCCTGCTTCTTCGGAATCTCGCGCGCCGGATCAGGCGCGCGCTTGCTCTTAACGCATAGCCGTTCCGGCCGAAAGACCTATGAGGGATCGCGCTCGAGCGGTTTCCTTCAAGGAGGACTGGGATGGCACGCAGCTCGATCGGCCTGGACGTAGGCAGCAAGGCCGTCCGCGTCGCCGAGGTTCGCTACGGCGGCGGGAAGCCGATCCTCACCCGTTACGGCCGAGCTCTGCTTCCGGCCGGCGCCGTCGAGCACGGCGAGGTCCAGGATCCCTCGGCGGTGGCCTCGGCCATCACGGGTCTGTGGAAGGAGCTGGGCCTCAAGGACCGGACCGTCCACGTGGGCGTAGCGAACCGTCATTGCGTGGTTCGCGTCGTCGAGCTCCCGGTGATGTCCCGGGACGACCTCGAGAGCGCCATCCGCTTCCAGGCCCAGGAGCACATCCCCATCGCCCTGGACGAGGCCGTCATGGACTTCGAGGTGCTCGAACAGGTCAAAGGACCTGAAGGACCGTTTCAGCGCGTGCTCGTCGTCGCCGCCGAGCGCGCCGCGATAGACCCTCTCCTTGCCGCCCTGACGGCCGCCCGCCTCGAGCCGCAGAGCCTCGAGCTGAATGCCTACCCACTCGTTCGATGCTTCAACGGCCGCGCGTCGGCCAGCGCGCACGCCATAGTGGACGTCGGCGGCGACGTCACGAACGTCGTGATCCATCACGACGGCAAGATCCGGTTCTCGCGGATCCTCCCGAACTTCGGCGGAGAAGACTTCACGGCGGCTATCGCCGAGAGCCTGGGCGTCTCGCGAGACGAGGCCGAGAAGCTGAAGCGGCGGATCTCGAAGAAGAGCGACTCCCCGGCGACCGCCGTGACCGACCGCTTGCTCGATCGCTTCGTGAACGAAGTGCGCGGCTCGATCGAGTTCTTCAGCGTCCAGACGGACACTCCGCCGCTCGAAGACATCGTCCTCACGGGTGGGGGATCGCTCATCGCCGGCCTGGCCGAGCGTCTGAGCTCGGCGGTAGGTGTCCCGGTCAACCACGGTCACCCTTTCGATCACGTTCCCGTCGATCGAA
>JBOGXL010000170.1:0-9511 GCA_050694575.1 Actinomycetota bacterium
CGTCAAGGTGATGCCCTTCGACAAGCAGGTGGACAACATCTCGATGATCCGCGCAGCCGCCGAGGGGCGGGCGAAGGACTTTCACCGCGCGCTGATCGACGCGGGATTCCTCCCGGCCGACGACGACGCCGACCCCGACCGGCTGCTGGAGTGGCTCGCCGGGGCTCAGCCGTACCTTCTCAACCGTCCTTACCGCTTCACGCACGACGACGTCGCTGCGTATCTCGGGCGCGTCTACGACCCGCTGGGCGAGTGGGGTGACCTCGTCAAGAGGTTCACGATGCCCAAGGACAACGTCGCGCTCGCTCGCATCGATCTCGGGCTGTGGTCGGTGATGGCCTCGCTCGGCGGCACCCAGGATTGGCGCGGGATCTCCGACGAGATCTGGGGAGTAGGTCCACCGGTCACGGAGATCGGACGGGCCGAGACCGCGTGGCTCGACACCATGCGCAGGCGACGGGACTGGCCGCCGCCGCATCCCGAACGCCCGGAGCGATTCCATACGCCCATCGCGTCCGCCGACTTCGACCCGCTCGAGGCGGACTTCGGCGACGACCCGTACGCGTACTACGAGCGGCTGCGCGCTCAAGGGCCGGTGCATTGGCTGCCCCCGGGGCTGTGGATGGTCACGCGCTACGACGAGTGCCTCGCGCTGCTGCGCGACGATCGCTTGAGCTCGGACCCGAGCCGCTCGGACATCTTCCAGGCCCTCCTCCCGCCCGGATGGGGGCAGGGGAGCGCCGTCGATCGTGTGACGAGCAAGCTCCTGCTCTTCATGGATCCGCCGGACCACACCCGACTGCGGTCGCTCGTCCAGGCCGCCTTCACGCGTCGGGCGGTGGAAGAGCTTCGTCCGCGCATCGAGGCCGTCGCCACCGGGTTGCTGGAGCAGCTATCGGGGAAGCTCGACTTCATGACGGAGTTCGCGTACCCGTTGCCGATCATCGTCATCGCCGAGCTGTTGGGCGTGCCCGTAGACGACAGGGATCGGCTCGGGGCCTGGTCGAAGGACCTCGTCCAGATGGTGGCGGTCGACGACCCCGACTCGGAGATCATCCCCAGAGCGAACGCGACGATGGAGGAGTTCCTTGCCTACTTCCGGTCGCTCATCGCCGAGCGACGCCGAGGTCCTCGTGACGATCTGTTGACCCATCTGATCGAGGCGGAGGATGAAGGTCATCGCTTGACCGAAGACGAGCTCCTGGCGACGTGCGTGCTGTTGCTCGTGGCCGGTCACGAGACGACGGCGAATCTCCTGGGGAACGGCCTGCTCGCCCTGCTGGACCACCCGGAAGCGATGCACGCCCTTCGCACGGATCCCGGCCTCGCCTCCTCGGCGGTTGAGGAGCTGATGCGTTACGACTCACCCGTCCAGGCGACGGCCCGGACGACGCTCGAAGAGATGGAGATCGCCGGGAAGCGGATCGGTGCGAACGAGCGGGTCGTGCTCCTCCTCGCATCGGGGAACCGAGACGCGCGCGCGTTCGAGGCGCCCGACACACTGCGGCTCGATCGTAGTCCGAACACCCATCTGTCCTTCGGCGGCGGGATCCACTTCTGCCTCGGAGCTCCGCTGGCGAGGCTGGAGGCGCGTATCGCCCTGCCTGCGATCTTGGCGCGTTTTCCGGGGATCGTCCGGAACGAGGCGACACTCGAGTGGCGCCGGACGTTCCCGATCAGAGGGCTCGTCTCACTCCCGCTCGGCGTCTGAGCAGAAGAACATGTCGACGACGACCGTCGGCGTGGTCGTCTTCGACTCGGCGTCGTCCACTTCGTCGTGGAGCTCGTCGTTGGCACGGTCGTTCAGCCAGAGGGACGGTGTGGTGACGGCCAGACATACCGACCCGTCGCGGGAAATCGCGCCGCCGCGGCCGGACACGCGCCAGCCCCCGTTCCGCAGCAGCAGGAGCACCCCGCGCACGGCGGCGTCCTGATCCGTCGCTTCCGGCACCGATAGAAGGACCGTGCGTCCCCCCGTCTCGGAGAGGTCCTCGCGCACGCCGTCGAAGACCACGTCGGCGCGGGTGAGGACCGCCGACAACGCCTGGGTGGGAGGGGGTTCCGGCGGATCTTTGAGGATCTCCCTCCCGAAGATCACGGCGAGCGCGCCGACGCCCGCAAGCACTCCTATGACGAAGAAACCTCGGCCGAGGGTCTCCAGTCGCGCCGACATGTGTCCTAGTCTGGTCCGAGACAACAAGCGACGCCGATGACTGGAAGGAGGTCGATGCCCGAAAGGCTTCGGATGACCCGCCCCGCCTGATCTGGGGACGACGCCGATGCCAGTGAGCCTCGATGCACGCCTACCGGTGGCAGGTGTTGAAAGGTGCCTGACAGTGGCGGGGGAACCCCGTCGTGGTCCGGATCCAGCACAGCTGGTGAAGCCGGAACCGGAAGTAATCGCGTAAGACTGTCATGGATCCGGTGGGTGTCGTCCGGTCGAGGAAGGGTTGGCAGGTGGCGCACGTGTGCCGCACGTGTGGCGCCACGCGGCTCAACCGTGCAGCCGTCGACACGGATCAGGCGGACGACCTCGACTTGCTCATCTGTCTGATGACCGTGACGCTTGAGTGATGAAGGTCTCGGTGATCACGGGCTCGAGCACGGGGATCGGTGCGGCGACGGCGCTGCGCCTGACTCGTGACGGACATTCGGTCGTCGCAACCATGCGCAACCCCGACGCCTCCGACCTCGCGAAGCTGGGAGCCGACGCCGGCGTCGAGCTCGACATCCGGCCCCTGGACGTGACCGACGATTCGTCCGTGGACACGCTCTTCACGGGTGTGCTCCACGACTACGGCCGGGTAGACGTCCTCGTGAACAACGCCGGGCTCGGCACGGGCGGGATCGTCGAGGAGACGGAGATGGACGTCTACGCCCGAGTGATGGAGACGAACTTCTTCGGTGCCCTCCGATGCGCGAAAGCTGTGCTCCCTTCGATGCGCGAGCAGGTGAGCGGCTGCATCGTCGCGGTCTCGAGTCAAGCCGGACGTATCGCCGCGCCGAACATGACTCCGTACACCTCGTCGAAGTTCGCGCTCGAGGCCGCGATGGAAGGCTTGGCGGCGGAGGTGGAGAGGCTCGGCATCCGCATAGCCATCATCGAGCCGGGGATGATCCTCACGCCCATCTGGGGGAAGGTGGATATCCGTCCTCCATCCGAGCCGTACGCGCACATCGTCGGAAGGTTGACGTCGATGGTCATGCGCGAGATGCAGAGCGGATCGACGGCCGACGAGGTGGCGGACTGCATCGCGGCGGCGATAGCGGCCGAGCCGCCGAAGTTGCGTTGGCTCGTAGGTCAGGGGGCCGAGCGCAACGTGCGCAACCGCGCATCGTGGACCGACGAGGAGACCATCGCGATCTGGAATCAGCCGGACGACGATGCGTTCATGAAAGCAATCTTCGCCGGCGACGCCTAGCGTCGCGGTTTCGGCGCGGGCGCCGGGCTACCCTTAGTAGGGATGCCGACACAACCCACACTCCTCGAGGAGCTATCGGCCCGCGCCGGTGGTATATCGCACGCCGAGGTCGAGCACTTCCATCGTCTCGTGACCGTGTGGCAGATGGTTGCCGACCTCGCCTTCGCCGACCTCCTGTTGCTCGCGCCGCTGCACGACGACCCCGATCGGAACCTGTTGGTCTTGGCGCAGATCAGGCCGCTCACGGCCCAGACGCTGTATCCGGACGACCACGTGGGTACGGCGCTCCTGGCCGAATACGCACCGAGTGTGTTGCGCGCCCTGCAGACGGGGAAGATTCAGAAGGGCAAGGTCGATACGCGCGGCGTGCACACGGCGTCCATCCCGGTGCGGGTGGGGGATCGCGTTCCGGCCGTGCTTCTCCGTGAGGGGATGCCGTACGGCGGTCGCGAGGTCAGCGGCCTCGAAGAGGCGTACTCGACGTGCGGCGAGGCGCTCTTCCGCATGATCAGTGAAGGAGCGTTCCCGTACGGCGGGATGGAGGGCTGGGAGCCGCCGCGCGTGGGAGAGGGCATGATGGTGATCGCCTCCACCGGCCAGATCACCTTCGCATCGCCGAACGCGATAGCCGCGAACCGCCGCCTGGGCGTGTTTCGTCAACTCGTCGGTATGCACGTCGAGGAGGTTCCCGGCGGCTTCGCGATCTGGGCGGCGATCGAGACCGGTACGCCGATGGAGGCCGAGGTGGAGCTCGGCGGTGAGGTGGTGAGCCGGCGCGTCGTGCCCTTCCGTCAGGGCGGGAAGAGCGCCGGGGGCCTCGTGCTCGTGCAGGACGTCACCGAGCTTCGCCGACGCGACCGGATGCTTCTCTACAAGGACGCCGTCATCCGCGAGATCCACCACCGGGTGAAGAACAACTTGCAGACCATCGCCAGTCTCTTGCGCTTGCAGGCTCGCCGCCTCGATTCCCAGGAAGCCAAGACCGCCCTCGAGGAGGGCGTCACGCGGATCCGCACCATCGCCTTCGTGCACGAGACGCTGTCGCAGGCGTCGAGCGACCTCGTGGACTTCGACGAGGTCATCAAAGGTGTGCTCCGGATGCTCGAGGATGCCCTGGGCCTGGCGGAGCAGGGCGTGAAGACCGACGTGCACGGCGAGGTCGGCGAGCTGACCGCCGCTGTGGCGACGCCGCTGTCGCTCGTGATCACCGAGCTCGTACAGAACGCGGCCGAGCACGCGTTCGAAGCCACGGGCGGGACGATCCGCGTGACGCTGGACCGGCGCACCGACGCGCTGCACGTCGAGGTTGAGGACGACGGCATCGGGATCCCGGGCGACTTCTCCTGGGATGCGTCGGGTCTCGGCCTCCAGATCGTCCATCGATTGGTGGCCGACGAGCTCGGCGGGAAGATCGAGCTCCACCGCAACGGCGGCACGCGGGTCGAGATCGACGTCCCCCTGCGCGGGTACGCCACGCGTTAGGCTGCCTTCGTGGACCCGTTCGAGCGTGAGTTCAGCTTCCGCCGGCGCATGAACGTCGAGGCGATCATCGCCTTCGTCATCGGTGTGCTGGTCGCCTACCTGGCGCAGGTCAGCGGCCGCTTCGGCGGCGGGAACCTGCTGACGGTGCTGATCGTGGTGGGTGTGGGCGGCTTGTGGTACCACATCCGCCGCGTCCTGTAGGAGGAACTAGGCGCTCGCCGGCTGCGGCGACAGAAGCTGGCGTACGAGGTCCGCGACCTCCGAGGGGTCTACCGGCTTGACCAACCACGCGTCGCACCGCGACCAGCCCGCCAGCCACGTGTCGGCTGCCCGCTCGAAGAGCACGACGATCTTCGGGTCCGGGATCTCTCCGAGCTCGACGGAGGTCTTGATCTCCCTGCAACACGCCAGCCCGCCGAGCTGACCGAGGCTCGAGGACAGCACGGCGGCGGCGGGAGATCGCTCCCGCGCCAGCCTCAGCGCCACCGTGCCGTCGAACGCCGCGACGACTTCACAGTCCGGAGCTTGGAAGGCAGCGCGAAGTGCCTCGAGGTGGTGCGGATCTCTCTCCGCGATGACGATCAGCACGCGCTACGGGACCGGCTGGCTCGGCCGCGGAGGCCAGCGCGGTTCGTAGGGCTGCGCCACCAACCGATCTTGGATGGCCAAGGCGTTGTTCACGGGCTCGACCACCGAGTCCTTCTCGATCTCGAAGCCGCCGGCGAGCTCGGCGAGCCCGATGAGCTGGTGGACGAGCTCCTTGCCCATGACGAGCACGCGATCGGCCGTCTCGACGAAGGTGTCGACGTACTGGAAGGCGAGGCTCTCGCCGCAGAGCGGGCAGTAACCGGGACGGCTCTCGGGATCGATGGCCATCGCCAGAGGGATGGTTCGCTCACATGCCCGGCACGTGATCTTGATGTCCACGCGGTACCTCCTGGTCCGGCCCAGTCTACGGGCCGCAAGTATGCTTGGCCCAGACGTGCAACGACGCACCGAACCCACCCGCTCGCGCCCGCGCTGGCTCGTTATCGCGATCTACGCAAGCTTGCTGATCGTCGGCGTCTGGATCTTCCAGTCCTTCGCGACCGGCGGCAGTGAGATCTCCTACAGCCGCTTCCGTGATCTGCTTGCCGACGATCGGATAGTCGACGTCACGCTGCGCACCTCGGCCATCGAAGGTCACTACCGCAGCGGCGACGAGACGGTGGAGTTCACAACCAACCAGCTGCCGGTTCCCGACGAGCAACTCGTCCCCGAGCTCCGCACGAAGGGCGTGAAGATCGAGGCTCGACCCGACAATCCGATCACCGGGATCCTCCTCACGTGGGTGCTGCCCTTCGCTCTACTGATCGGGTTCTGGTTCCTGATCATGCGGCGGATGGGCCCCGCGCAGGCGCTCCAGTTCGGGCGGTCGAGGGCCAAGGTCTACGACCGCAAGGAGATGAGGACGGACTTCTCGGATGTTGCCGGCGTGGACGAGGCCGTAGCCGAGCTGCGCGAGATCGTCGACTTCCTGAAGAACCCCCGGAAGTACCAACGCCTGGGCGGTCGGATCCCCAGGGGCGTGCTGCTCGTCGGTCCGCCCGGCGCGGGCAAGACGCTGCTCGCGCGGGCCGTCGCCGGCGAGGCCGACGTGCCGTTCTTCTACATGTCCGGCTCGGAGTTCGTGGAGATGTTCGTGGGCGTCGGGGCGTCGCGCGTCCGGGAGCTTTTCGAGCAAGCAAAGGCGCACTCGCCCTGCATCATCTTCATCGACGAGCTGGACACCATCGGGAAGTCTCGCTCGGCCGCGATAACGATCGGCGGCCACGACGAGCGGGAGCAAACGCTCAACCAGCTTCTCGCCGAGATGGACGGATTCGATCCACGCGCCGGCGTCATCATCATGGCGGCCACGAACCGTCCGGAGGTCCTGGACCAGGCGCTGATGCGACCGGGCCGCTTCGACCGGATGGTCGTCGTGGATCGACCCGACCTGAACGGCCGGCTGGCGATCCTGGGCGTACACGCGCGGAAGGTGAAGCTGGGTGCCGACGTCGATCTGCGCGCCATCGCCGCGCAAACCCCGGGCGTCGCGGGGGCCGAGCTCGAGAACATGATCAACGAGGCGGCTCTGCTCGCGGCGCGACGCGGCGAGGACTCGGTGGGACAGAAGGACCTCCAAGAAGCGATAGAGCGTGTGATGGCCGGGCTCGAGCGGAAGTCGCGGGTACTTTCGGACAAGGAGAAGGATCGGGTCGCGCATCACGAAGCCGGCCACGCCCTCGTCGGACTGTTCGTGGAGCACGCCGATCCGGTCCACAAGGTCTCGATCATCCCCAGGGGTGCTGCAGCGCTCGGGATGACGATCTCGCTTCCCCTCGAGGACCGCTACCTGTTCACCGAGCCCGAGCTTCGTGACCGCTTGGCGGTGCTCCTCGGGGGCCGGGCCGCCGAGGAGCTCGTGTTCGGGCACGTGTCCACGGGTGCGCAGGACGACTTGCAGAAGTCGACCGAGATCGCCCGGCGCATGGTCGAGCAGTTCGGGATGTCGCCGAAGGTCGGCCCGCTGACGCTGACGCAGGACGGCTCGCGCTACCTCGAGGTCAAGATGCCCTGGGATCGTGAGCGCGCCACGTCCGAGCAGCTCGCGCGTGTGGCCGACGAAGAGGTGGGTCGCCTGGTCACCGAGGCGTACGACCGCGCGAAGGCCTTGCTGACCGAGCACGAGATGGCGCTGCGGGCCGTGGCCGAAGAGCTCAAGCGGAGTGAGGTTCTCGAGGGAACCGCTCTGCGCGCGATCGTTAGTCGTGTGGAATCAGGAACGATCGGTCCGGCTAGTGAAGTGCAGGCGCGAGACCGCGGGTAGTCGCGGTTGCTGCTGAGTTACCGCGCGATGCGACTGGTCAACTCGCGTCGCATGTAGCGACGCTCTTCCTCGGTGGTCGCGCCCCAGATGCCGTACTCCTGATTCGAGTCAAGGGCGTAGCCCAGGCATTCTTCGCGGACGTCGCACTGGCGGCAGACGGCTTTCGCTGCTTCGATCTGCAAGAGGGCCGGGCCCGTTGTTCCGACGGGGAAGAAGAGGTCGGGATCCATCTCCTTGCAACGAGCCGTTTCGCGCCAGTCGGTCAACACGAAGCCTCCTTGGCCTGTGGGGTCGTCCTGCGTCTCCGCTCTTATGTGACAGCAGGGGTGTATGGAAGTATGCCCGCTCGTTACCTCATGCACAAGGGTTAAATGGCCTCTGACCTGCGGAAATGCATACATCGCTGTAACTACAGCGCTGTGTTTCTGGTGCTCATCACGCCCAGACTCCGAGGGCGTCCGGAACGGCGACGGCGCGCACCTCGGTGATGTCACCTAGATACTCGCCGTCGGCCTGAAGCGGTACCGGACGGCGAGCCGAGATCGTGACGGCCGGAAGGTCGGTGAGGTAGATGGCGTCGCGGTGACGCACGTGCTTCGCCGTGGTCAGCGCTTGGCTCAGCCAAAGCAACGTTCGCCAGAACCGCACTTGCTTCGAGGCGACAACGTCGAGCCCGCGTGTCTTGTTCGCATCTGGAGCAACTCGGATCGGCCGGCTGCGGAAGTACGTGAAGGGGTCGGCGCATGCGATACACGCCCAGAACGCGTCCTCGGGGCCGGCCGGCGTCTGCACGATGAGGTCAGGCGTGGTGAGGCCGCGCAGCCGCGAGAACGAACGCAGACCGTGGTAGATGAACCGGGAGTCGCTCCGGTTCCGCTTCGAAGCGTTGACCCGGCGAACGATGTCGGCGTCGAACACGAGTCCTGCCGCGAAAGCGAAGTCACGCTCCAGCCGGCCGTGCTCGCCGTCGGCCGACAGCCGGCCGAGGGTCAGACGACGCGGCTCGCCCTGCTCGACGAGCTGCAAGAGACGAGCCGTGGCCTCGACGAGGTCGTTCGGAAAGCCGAGGTTGCGCGCGAGGACGTTCGTCGTCCCACCGGGCAGCACCGCCAGGACCACGTCGGTGGACGGCCCGGCCCCCATGAGCCCATTGAGCACCTCGTTCACCGTGCCGTCGCCGCCGAAGGCGATGACGGTCTTCGCGCCGGCCTCCACAGCTTCGCGCGCGAGGGCAGAGGCGTGGCCACGGGCGCTCGTGGTGACGAGCTCGAGCTCGAAGGTGGCCTCGAGAGCGCGTTCGGCCACGCGCAGGCTGCCCGGCGTCACCTGACCGGCGATCGGATTCTCGATGAGGACGGCGTGCACGTTGGTTTAGCTCCGGGCCTATTCGCCCGACGCCTTCTTGCCGCGCGCTTTGACCTCTTCGAGCGAGCGCTTGAGGGCTTCGGTGAGGTCGACGACGGCCGGTGCTTCGTCGGGCGCCGCCGGGGCGACGATCTCCCGGCCCTGGATCTTCTGCTCGACCGCGTGCATGAGCGCCTCGCGGTAACGGTCGCCGTACTGTGACGGGTCGAAGTCCTCTGTGAGGTTGTCGATCAAAAGGCGGGCCGTCTTCATGTCGCCCTCGCTCACGGGGATGTCCTTCTCGATCTCGGCGAACCGGGCCTCGCGGATCTCGTCGGGCCAGTACATCGTTTCGAGCACGAGCACGTTGTCGCGTACGCGCAGGGTCGCGAGCCGCTCCTTGTCACGGATC
>JBOGXL010000171.1:0-3626 GCA_050694575.1 Actinomycetota bacterium
GTCGCGCTGGGCCAAGGCCTGCTCGAACATCGGGTAGATCGACGCCGGCGCCACGATCCCGGCCCGGATCTCGGGCTCGATCACCGGTGGACGGTCGTCGCCTATCACCTCGTCCTCGTTGGGAGCACTCGCTCCCACCGGCTCGAGCGGGATGCCTTCCTTGGCCGCGCGGCGGGCGGAGTCCAGGGCCTCGGCCCCCACGATCAGGACGCCGTCCAGCTCGCCCCGGGCGATGCGGTCGGACGCCAGCGACACGAGCCACTGGGGCGTGGAACCTCCGACGGTCGTGGTGAGTCTTTCTCCTTCAGGGACTCCAACACGGTCGGCCAGGGTGGTGGCCGACGTCGTGTACCGCCGGGACACGACGCTGAGGACCTGCACCGAACCGATCCGTCCGAGGGTTCGTCCGCCGGCGTCCGCGTCGGCCAAGCGCGTCGCCTCCTCCATGAGCGACATCGGATCGACGATGCGCTCACGACGGTTGGTGACCTGGCCGACGCCGACGACGACTGGGGTTCTCGGGTCCACTGAGCCGAAAGACTATCGACCGTTGACCTCAGACGCGGAGCAGGACGCGGTCGAGCTCCCAGCTCTGGATGAGCTTCTCCGGAACGTAGAAGCCGCCGCTCGCTTTGCCGCGCTCCGCATCGAGCAGCTCCCCGATGAGCGCTCGGTTGAAGTCCGCGGTGACCATCCGCACGAGCCTGTTCTGGCCGAAGAGGTCGATGATCCGTCGCGCCTGGACGAGGGGGCCGATCCAGAGCTGCGTCCAATCCGCACGCGGGACGTCGAGGATGTCGGCCACCTTGTCGCCCACCATGAACCGCATCAGCGACGCTGGCAGTCCGTACACCCACGGCGCGCGCACCGCGCGCTGCGCGAAGGACAGGATGGCCGCCGTCATCTCTCGTCCCTCGCGACAAGCGTCGTGTTGCCGTCCGCGGATCTTGTCCATGAGATCGCGTCCCTCGTCCAGGCCGATGGGAAGCAGATCGGGCCGGACGCCCACGAGATGGCCGACGACGTTCCATGTGTGGTGGTACGCCTCGGCCTCCTCGCGTTGGAATCGCTCGCCCGTCTTCTCGAGCGCGTCGAGGATCACTATCGAGAACGTCAGCATCGTGCCGACGAGATCCTCTTGGTTGATAGGCACGCCCCACGCCGGGTCGTAGTGCGGCCGGGGCTCGAAGGGGTCGCCCGATCTGAGGATGCAGGGGTCGCTCACGATGTGCCAGCGGATGCCGGCGTGCATCAGCCGTACACGGCGCGCCGTCTCGTAGCCGATCCCGCCGGGATCGAGCTCACCCGGCGTCATCGCGTTCACGACCATCTGCGCCGTCTCGACGAGGCGACGCCGCGTATGCGAGAGGAGTTGAGACGTCAGGTAGAGGACCTGGACGCCTTTCCGAGCGGCGTAGCACTCGGGCAGGGACGCCATCAGCAGGCACGTCATGATCTGCGGGCCGTTCTCCTCGAAGAAGTCCGCTCCGCGCTGGACCTTGACCGGATCCGCCCACTCCGGCCACGAGGGCTTGTTGGCGATCCACTCTGTGATCTCGGGGGAGCGGTCCTCGGGAGGAAGGCCGTCGTAGCGGATCAGAGGCGCAAGGAGTTGGGCGGCAGGCATGCGACGCTCCTGAAGGAACGTGCCGACCATCCCGTCGACTTCGGGGTCGCTCTGCGTCCTGAGCGTGTCGAGGAATGCGTTGGTCCACCTCATCGCATCCCCATCCTTCGCCCTCGGGCGGGGTCGCGACAAAACGGCCGATTGCGCGAACATGGTCGGGGGGCAGGTATGGATAGAACCGACAGGCACGTGCGTATCACGCGAGAGGCGGCGCGGCGGGTGGCCACCGTGCGGGACGATCCGGCCGGACGCCTCGCCATCGCCGACGACGCGTACATCGCCGCTTCGAACGGGCGGCTCGGACCATACGCGCGGGCCGAGCAGGCGTTCATCGGATGGGAGATCAAGCGCGGCGTTCTGGATCCCATCGCTCGACGGCCGGGACGTCGAGGCGGGAGCCGGTGGTGGCGGACGGTCAACGAGCGACTGTTGCGCGACGTCGAGGAAGGCTCACTGCTCTATCGCGAGGGGATCCGCGGGGGCGGATCGAGCCTCGCCGTCGATCAGTGGGTTCGCTTCTTCAGTGCGCCCACATCGCAAGCGTGGTACCGCGCGCACAACGCGAGCATCGTGTCCGGCTACCTCGAGGGGACGACGATGGCCATGCGCGAGACGAAGGCCGAGCGAGCGCTGATGAACGTGATCCTGGCTCGGGCGCTGTACGCGTACATGCTCGCGTCCGGTGAAGCGCCGCTCGGATGGATGGACATGATCCTCGATCGGCTCGGACGACTCCTTGCGCTGCCCAACGGACCGGGGATCATCGCCGTCATCGATCTACCCGGTTTCTACCCGAGCGAGTATCCGATGTCAGAGGAAGGGGGGCGCCGGCTCCTCGGCATGGGCATGACGCTGCAAGCTCTCTTCGGCCGCCTCGAGAAGGCCGTCGTCGCGCGCGACCTGGAGGGCGTGTACTCGTGGAACGCCGAGCAGATCCAGATCCCCGGTCTCACCAAGCTGCTCAGCGAGGGAAGACCGTGTTACCCGGACGGCATCCCCGCCGTGGTTGCTCCGGAGGGCGAAGACGCGTCGTTCGTCCGCGATCTGGACGGCTTCTTCGAGAGCATCGCGCGGACGGTTCTTCCCGGCCCCGTCGAGCGCGCGCTGCTCGGAGACGAGGACGATCCCACGCGCGAAGGGCTCGTCGATCTCGTCCGGTGGAGGATCGGCGTCAGCTTGCAGCGCGTCTGCTTCGTGTCATGGGAGGTCCCGGTCGACGGGATCAGGCCGCTCGTACCCGACGGACTCGAGATCGACGAGTTCAAGGGCAAGAGCTACGTCACGGCCGTCGCGCTCGAGACGAGCATGCACATAAGAGGGTTGGCCATCCAGCCAAAGTTCAATGGGTTCCCGGAGCTGAACTTCCGCGCGTACGTGAAGCATAACGGGCGACCGGGGATCTACTTCATCAGCGTCGATGCCACACCGGGTAGTGCCGTCGAATGGGCGGCGGACAACGTCTTCCGGCTCCCGTACAGCTCGGCACGGATGAACCTGTCATGCGACGACGACACGGGACGCAACACCTTCACGAGCGAGCGCAGCGACGCAAACTCGGCAGCGGCCTTCCACCTCACCTACGACGTCGACCTCGACGACCCGGGTGCCGACCTCGAGCCCGGCACCCTCAAAGAGTTCATCTGCCGGAGAGACTTCGCGTTCTCACTCGTCGCCGGACGGATCTTCCGATTCATCGTCAGGCACCCCGAGTGGAAGACGCAGCGCGTCGAGAATGCGAGAGCCGACGCCAACGGGTTGTTCGAGGCTGCGGGTCTCGCGGCGCCGGTAGGGGAGCCCGTCGTGTACTACTCGCGGCGGTCGGACGGGGTCATGTACCCACCCGTCCCCTGGTGAGCTGACGCCGCACGCCCTCTTCCAACGCGATGTTGTTCTGCGCGCGCGCGACGGCGAGTGCGGTCTCGAGCTCGTCGGTCGCCTCGGCGTCGCGGCCGGCTTCGGCGAGGATGCGAGCGTTGACCCGGAGGAGCTCGGCTTCGAA
>JBOGXL010000172.1:0-5733 GCA_050694575.1 Actinomycetota bacterium
ACGTCGTGACGGATGTGCTCGGCCGACAGGTCGAGCAGGAGCCGGACATGAGCGTCGGCCAGGCGGTAGTAGACAATCCGGCCGTCGCGACGATTGCGTACGATGCCGGCCGCTCGCAAGAGCCTCAAAGCATGCGAAACCGACGTCTCGGAGGCCGAGACCGAAGCTGCCAGGTCGCACACGCAGAGTTCCCCAGCCTCGAGGAGTTCGTAGAGCAGACGCGTGCGCGTGCAGTAGCCGAGCATCTTGAAGAGGTTCGCCAGGCGCGCCGCCTCCTCCGGCCCGATGAGCCTGTCGCGCACGGCGTCCACGCGTTCGGGATCGACCACCCGGACGGCACATACGTCCGGCGGCGCCTCTTCTCGAACCCGTGGGCCAGTCATCGGAATATCTGTTCAGATGTTAGCACATCCCTCGAGGGGCGACGAGCGTCACTGAGGCCGTCGAGATCTACGGGCGCGTTGGTCCGGCGCGTTGGGACAGGAAGAGTTTCCCGAGGCGCTTGCCTCGCTGGAAGACGGCACTCTCTTACAGGGATCGCCGGCGCCAACGTCCTCGTGAAGCGTCTCGTGGGTCTCCTCGTCGCCGCCTCTTTCGTCTTCTCCGCATGTGGCAACGGCGGTGAGGAAGTCCAGATCGCTCACGTCCACGTCATCGACATCGATGGCGACATCACGTATATCGCCACGCATCACGGGTTGATCGAGCAGCAAACCTGAGCATCGATGGGGCCGGAGATTTGCGGGGTTCGCCAGAAGGACTTCGACCTGAACTACCACCGCGCCGACTGACCTACAGTAGGTCGAGCCGCACTCCGACCTTCACCCGCGGCGAGGATGCTCCGGAACCCTTGGGCGTTTTCGGTGCGGCGAGCCAAATCGGCGCCGTCACGGCCGTGTAGCTGAGGTCGCTGCCACACCGCGTCGACCCACTCGCCGGACAAACAACGACGAAGTACCAGTCCTCGCCGCGCGCGGGGCTGTCTACGCTGCGCGAGACGGACACAGTCCCGTCCTCAGCGACCGTCCCCAACTGGATGGGGGCGCTCTGGCCGCCCGTTCGGTTGCTTATCAACGCGAGCCGGCTGAACCCGGGCAAGCCCGATCCGGTGAATCGCAACGTGTGGGGGCCGGGCGTCCGGATCGTGGAGCCCAGGACCGTCGCCGCCGGGTCGTTGATGCCTGCGCCGTCGGCGTAGTAGTGCATCGTCGGGAACGTCGCCTTCTTACCCGGAGCCCCGCCCACGAGCGGGTCGTGGATGGCGATCGTCCGGTGGTTCTTCATCGCCCAGTAGTAGTCGCGCGGTCCGGTGCCGCGCGTGAGGATCAAGGTCTTCCCCTCGTGGGAGGAGGACCACTCCCGCTCGTGCTCGTCCTCGTTGGCGAGCGGTCCGATGTGCCATCCCCTGGTCAGCGCTTTCACGTACCACTGGATGTCGTCCCCGCCGTTGACCTCCATCCCCGCGACCCGCTCGTCGACGTCGGGCACGTGGGCGAGGTCGTTCCAGTTGCCGCCGCCCGGGAACTGCGCGAGCACCTCCGTGTGTGGGAATCCACCGTCGAAGGGGGTCAGGTGGGGGTCGCCGCCGGGGTGATTGAACGTCACGAGACCGTCTGCTCCCCCGCCTTCGGTCACCGGCTCGCGCAGCCAGTTCCAGAAGAAGTCCATGGAGAGATAGCTCCCGTCCACTTTGACATTGGAGAAGTTCGTCGAGAAGTACACGTTCATGTGATTGAAGTAGTCGTTCGTCCACTCGAAGCCACGGATCCCGGTGAACGAGGCGTCGGAGGCTTCGCGCGCCTGCCGCAGCGACGCCGGCCACTTCCAGTAGTGGTCCATGTCGGAGCCGTGGAAGCACGGCAGCAACAGGTTCGTGCCCGTGCTCGTGTCGATGCACGCCGCACTCGTGGTGATGGGAATCTGTGTGTTGTCGGAGTGCTCCGAGGCGAGCATGAAGTCGAGCTTCACTCCGGTGTCGCCGCCTTCGTCCGCTTGGTTGTGGCCCGTTCTCGCCGCGCGGTAGTAGTCGGCAGGGATGGCCGTCGGGTCGCCGTCGGAGTATGAGCTGTGCTCGTGGACGGCACCGGCCCGCAGCTGGAAAGGCAGCGCCGGGCTCGGGTCGGCGCCGGCCTTGTACCCGGGGTCCGGGAAGGCCGTTGCGTCGCACAACGACGCGATCCAGACGTAGGAGCACAGGTGCTGCTGGAGCTGTCCGGCCGTTCCGCCGGGAAGGCAGGCCGGATCGATGGGGGCCTCGGGTTCGGTGCAAGCGTCGGTCGGCGCCTGCGCCCCGGCGCGCGCGGCGATCGCGACGAGCCCGAAGACGACGGCCGTCACCAGCGCCCGGATCCGGAGGGTCACGACCTGATACTGACAGACGCTCATTCCCCGCTGCGGACGTATGATGCAGTCCCCGTGAGCGCCGACGCACAAGCACTGCTCGACACCGGCCTCGCCGCGTTCATCTCCGGCGATCTGGACGGTGCGAAGCAGTCCTTGACCTCGGCTGCGGAAGCGTCGACGCTTCCGATGGCCAACCTGCTCCTCGGTGCCCTCGCCTTTGCCGACGAGGACTTCCCTGAGTGCCAGCGTCAATGGGAGGAAGCGTTTCGGCTCGCCAGAACGACGGGTGACCAACGCACGGCTGCGCGCGCCGCGACAAGTCTCGGTTCCCTTCATTACGACGCGTACGGTAACGAGGCCGCGAGCCGCGGCTGGTTGAGCAGGGCCAGCCGCCTGCTCGACCGAGAAGGTCGGTGCGTCGAGCGCGGGTATCTGGAACTTGCGCTGGTCGCGTGCAACGTCCGCGACGTTTCGGCCCTCGAGGAGTCGGCCACCGTCGCGCTCGATCTCGCTATCGAGTTCAACGACCCGAGCCTCGAAGCCCGTGCTCTCGCCGACGGCGGCCTCGCCCTCATCTCCCAGGGGATGCTCGCGAAAGGTTTCAACCGGCTCGACGAAGCGATGGCACCGGTCAGCGCCGGCGAGGTCGATCCGATGGTGGCCGGGATGATCTATTGCGCGCTGCTCACCGCGTGCGAGCGTACCGGTGAGCTCCGTCGGGCCGAAGAGTGGACGCGAGCGGCGAAAGAGTTCGCGACGACGCGGTTCGCCGGGAGGCTGCCCGTCTTGCACGCACACTGTCGGCTCGCCTACGGCACCGTCCTGTGCGACGCCGGTCGGCTGTCCGAAGCCGAAGAGGAGCTGCTGTGCGCGCTGGAGCCGGGCCTCAGCGCATGCGTGCCGAAGAACGCCGAGGCGGCGGCGCACCTGGCCGGCCTGCGCATGCTGCAGGGACGTCTCGACGAAGCATGGGAGGTGCTCGCGCCGTTCGCCGACCGCTTCGAGGTGTGCGAGCCGATGGCGCGGCTGCACTACATGCGAGGTGAGCTCGATCTCGCCGCGGCCGTCATCGGGCGGGCCCTGGCGGAGATGGTCGGCGACCGCCTGCGCGCCGGACGCCTGCTCGGCCTGCTCGTCGACGTGCAGCTGGCCTCGGGCGATGTCGATGCCGCCGAACGGTCGGCCGAGCGCCTGGCCGACTACGCCGACGAGTCGGACAGCCCGATCCTGCGCGCCGAGTCCAAGCTCGCGGATGGGCGTGTGGTCGCTGCACGCGGCGACCCTCGCGCGGCGACCGGCGCGTTCCGAGGCGCGCTCGACGCCCTCGGCGGCGAGGAACGCCCGATCCTCAGCGGGACCCTACGCCTCGACCTCGCCTACTCGCTCGCCGACGCCGGCGACAGCGCAACGGCTCTCGACGAAGCCAGGGCCGCCCTGGCCGTGCTCGGGCGAGTGGGAGCCGACCACCACGCGGCTCGCGCCGCCTCGCTGATCGAGCGACTGGGCACACCGGCACCCGCACCGCGGGCCTGACCCTCGCGTGATCGAGCGGTACGACCTCGTCGTCATCGGCTCGGGTCCGGCCGGCGAGAAGGCGGCCGTCCAAGCGGCGTACTTCGGCAAGCGGGTCGCGATCGTCGAGCGCCACGAACTCGTCGGAGGCGTAGCCGTCACGCACGTGGGCATGATCCCGACGAAGACACTGCGCGAGGCCGCTCTCTACATCACGGGGTTCCGGAAACGGGACATCTACGGCGTCACCGTCGAGCTCGACAAGCAGCAGGTGTACGCGACGTTGCACAAGCGGACCAACGAGGTCATCGAGACCATGTCGCGATCGGTGCGTCAGAACATCGACCGCCATCGCATCGAGCTGGTCCGCGGAAGTGCACGCTTGGGTGGCGAAGGCAACGTCGTCGTCTCGACGCGCCGTGGCGGCGAGCGCCACCTGCACGCCGGCGCGATCATCATCGCGACCGGCTCGCGCCCGTACCACCCGCCCGGCATACCGTTCGACGACCCCGACGTCCTCGACGCCGAGGGCGTTCTGGAGATCGAGAGTCCTCCGGACCGCATCGTGGTCGTCGGCGGAGGTGCGATAGGCGTCGAGCACGCGTCGATCTTCACGGCCCTCGGCACACGAGTCACCCTGGTCGATCGTGGTGAGCGCCTGCTCTCCTACGTGGACGCGGAGCTGTCCCACATCCTCGCCCGGAGCTTCAAGGCGATGGGCATGGAGCTGCGTCTAGGTTCGGGGCTCGAGTCGGTGGAGCGCGACGAGGACGGTCTTCGCGTCGTCCTGAGCGGCGGAGACGAGATCCGGCCCGACAAGCTCTTGGTAGCCTCCGGTCGCATGGGGAACACCGAGACACTCGACCTCGGCGCAGCGGGGGTCGAGATGGACGACCGCGGCCGCATCATCGTGGACGAGTGGTTCCGAACGTCCGCACCGGACGTGTACGCAGCCGGCGACGTGATAGGTCCCCCGGCACTGGCCTCGACGGCTATGGAACAGGGCCGGGTCGCGGCGTGCCACGCCGTCGGGATCGAGTTCAAGGACATGGTCGACCCGTCGCCGCCCACGGGCGTGTACTCCATCCCCGAGATCGCAGCCGTGGGCTTGACCGAGCAGGACGCGTCGACGAACGGGATCGTCTATGAGCTCGGCCGTGGACGGTTCGAGGCGAACTCGCGCGCGAACATCGGCGGAGCCACCGAGGGCATGGTCAAGCTCGTCTTCGCCAAGGCCGACCGTAAGCTCCTCGGCGTGCACATCCTCGGCGAGAACGCCACAGAAGCGATCCATGTGGGCCAGGCCGTGATCAAGAACGGCCAGACGATCGATTACTTCATCGACACGACGTTCAACGTCCCCACCCTGTGCGAGGCGTACAAATACGCGGCGTACGACGGGCTGCAGCGGCTGCAAGAGACGACCTAGTCCTGAAGTAACTGAGCCAGCTCGTCGGATCGCCTTGGCGGCCACGAGTTCCCGCACGCTCCGGAAGCTGCCTCGGCGGATGGCTTAGCGGGTGACAGGACGCGACGACACAGTTAGCGAGCAGCAACACATGTCGAGTTTGTCCTCCGGCCCTCAAGCGGTTACCTGCGCGGGCGATTCCCAACTCATCCGGTGACACGGCCCACAGCCGGTCGTGGCATTTCGACGTATTCGTTTCCGCAGGTCACACCTACGATCCGGGAATCATGGCGAACAGAACAGGGAAACGCAGAGCGTTGGTCGTAGCAGCCATCGCGACGGCGGCCTCGGTCGGCGTCCCGGCGATCCAGAGCTTCGCGCAGGACAACCGGCCTACCGTAGACGTTCTTTCGTATGGGGCCGTCGGCGACGGAGTCACCGACGACACGGCAGCCATCCAACGAGCCAAC